>JABINZ010000201.1 GCA_018698135.1 Bacteroidota bacterium | reverse complement strand
GGTTATGGATTTATCTTCTCAAGACAACTATTCACTTGTTCTTGGAATTTTAAACTGAATCCCAACAAATCATCTTTTACCATCATACCATTATTTAGCATAGTTATAGTAGTTGAGAGTAAGAGGGTACGTGGTGGATATCTATTACAACACTGTAGCTCCCAATCAATCCCATCAGACACTTCCCGAGATTTCCTGAATCTCTCAATCGGTGTTTTTTCAGAGTCAGTTAAAATCTGAATTATTTCGTTGTTCTTTGTTTCCAAGAAATGATTCTGCAATTCTGGAAACACTTTTTTAAAGTATTTCCAATCAGCTTCAGTAGGTTCATCATTCGGGTCTCGACTTGCATCAAATTTTGCTGTTTCTTCTAAATATCTGCGTAATGCGTTTTCAGATGGGTTATCTTTTTTATTTTTCATTGGGTTCGACTCCTTTCCGATTAAAATTGAAAGATATTAAAGTATTTCAAAATATATAGTTATTTACTCAATCCCAAAATGTTTGAAACTACTTCTGCTTCCCATATATCATCTTCATCTGTCGAAACTGATTTTTCTTTAACAATCTGAATCCATTTAGGATCTTTGAAAATAAGCTTGATATTATTTAATAATTCATTCCTAAATTTTTCAGGCCACAACTCTTTTGACATGTGAGTTGAACTAGCTGCTTTACCAGTTAGAAAATCAATAATATCAGCAAGTATCATTAGTTGTTGCAGTTTAAAGGCTCTGTTCGACATCAAATTTATATAGAGTCTGAAAACTTCAGGTCCATCTTCATAATCATTAATATCAATTGGTCCTCCAAGTACTAGGGCTTCGATGAGCTCTCCAGCTACAAGCAATAGTTCTGAGTCTATATTATTTTTACATAATTCAGTTTTTAAATTCCCAATACTGGCACATAAGAATGCATGATATGGAATCATGTTTCCGCTAATAAATCCTTTCCTTAGAATCCAATTTTTTATCTCTGGATTCTCTGTTGGTTCTAAATAAAATATAGTATGAATTCGTCCCCATCCAGATACTAATTTGGATAATTTCCATAGTTCTCTTTCTACATACTTGAACTTAGAACAAATTGCATATCCAACGTAAAGCGTAAAATCATCATACTTACCGAGGGTAAATAATTTTCTATTTAATTCTTGTTCGATATCTTCATCGTCATCTATAATTATTGCAAGCAGAGAAATACCTAGTTTTACTGAACTAGTTGAAGGGCTTTCAAATGCTAGCCATTTAGCAAAATCATATAAGTATAGATCCACTTTTATATCATGTTCCATTAAACTATCCATAATAAAAACGAAGATGGGGCCCAAAGTAATATTTTGTATATAATTGTATAGCTCAACCTTTGTGGAGATTGAATTTGTTTCTGATATATTTATCAACAAATCTACTAGCTTACTTACATTCTTATTATTACTATCCTCCTCTCCAAAGTGAAATACCATACCATCAGAAAACCCATGCTCTAACCGGGGGGTTCCTTCTTTATAAGTTTTTTCATCACATGGGAGGTGGTTCAATTGCAACCTTCCATCTTCATCAATATTAGATTTAACATGTTCAAAAATTGAAGGTAGGTTGCTCCAAGGTAGATCAATTTCGGGAATTTCATTTTGAGAAGCTTTATTTTCAATATTATTCATAGATATCTCCGATTAATTCTTCTTTATTGTGGATTTAACATAATCCATTTCTTCGCATTAGAGCTTCAGGATCAGGTTTACGACCTCTAAACTTTATATATAATTCCATCGGATGGGCGGTATTGCCTTTCGACAGAATATTGTCTCTGAAAGATTGAGCAACTTCTTTATTGAAAATGCCCTTTTCTTTGAATAACTCGAATGCGTCTGCATCAAGGACTTCTGCCCATCGGTAACTATAATAACCAGCAGCGTAGCCTCCTGAAAATATATGCGAGAATTTACATGACAAACTCGCTGATTCCGTTCTTGGGACCATGAGAGTATGACCAATAGAGTCACTTTCATACTGATATACATCATTAACGTTTTCGGGATTTGAAGCATACCATGCAAGATCAAGTAACTCCCATGTTAAGGCGTTTATGGATTTCTTTCCAGCAAAAAAAGTTTTAGACTTCAGCACCTTATCAACTAAATCTTGAGGTATCCTTCCACCTGTTTTATAATGGTAAGCATATAGATCCAATACTTCAGATTCTAAAACAAAGTTTTCCATTATTTGTGAGGGAAGTTCAACAAAATCCCAATATACATTTGTTCCTGATAAAGATGTATAAGTACATTGTGATAGCAACCGATGGAGGGCATGTCCAAATTCATGGAACAGGATCTCAACTCCTCTCAAATTCAACAAGGAAGGATGATTTTCTGTAGCTGGTGGTAAATTAGTGGCAATACAGACAACAGGTCTTTTCATCTCACCATCTATTAACCCTTGTGACTGTAATGTATTCATCCAACCACCTGCTTTTTTTGTTTCTCGAGGGAATAAATCAAGCCATAATTGTCCAAGATATCCACGGTTATTGTCAAAAACTACATAGGACCGAATATCTGAATGTGGCAATGGGACGTCGTAAACTCTTTCAATGGATATGTCATATAGCTTTGAACCAAGTTCAAACACCCCTTTAACAACATTCTCCATTTCAAAATATGGTTTTAATTCTTCAGATTTGAATCCAAAAGTATTGCTCTTGAGTTTATCAGTATAATATGGAGTATCCCATCCGTATAGATCTCGAAGACCATCAAATTCTTCAGAAAAATCCCTTAACATCTCCATATCCTCATCAGCCTTTGGTTTACTGATATTATAAAATTCATCAAGAAAACTTTTTACATTGTCAACGTTTTCTGCCATTCTATCCTGGAGTTTAAAATCAGCGTAGGTTTTATGTCCGAGTAGATTTGCCATCCTATGTGATAGTTTTGCTTTCTTTAGAATCAAATCTTGATTATCAAACTTATCATTGAATGATCTGCTTGTTAGTTTTTTAAATATTTTTTCTCTGAGTTGCCTATTTGAAGAGTAGGTTAAAATCGGCGCTGTAAAAGGCTGTTGAAGTAGAATCAGCCAGCCACCGCTCTTTCCCTTATCAATAGCGGTCTTTGCCATAAGCGTTTTTGATGTTTCAGGAATACCGATTAATTCTGATTCATCCGTAATATGTAACTCATAGGCATTTGTAGAGTCCAGTAGATTCTTTGAAAATAGATCCCCTAGTTGTGATAACTCCATTTTTATGGATTTCAGTTCTTCTTGTTTGTCATTACTAAGATTGGCTCCATTCTTGATGTACCACTCATATCTATCTTCAACCAATCTAATCTGTTCATCATTTAGGTCAAGGTTAATTCGATTATCATAAACTGCTGTTACTTTTTTTAAAAGAGTTTTGTTTGTCAGGATACTATGTCCGAATTCGGCTAGCTTTGGATTGATCTGATTTGCAATATCCTTTAATTCATGAGTTGACTCATTGCTAATTAAAAATCGAAAAATCTTTGTGATTCTGTCAAGTAAAGGACCTTTACATTCTAGAGCCAAAATAATGTTTTCAAAGGATGGATCCGCTGGATTTATTGATATGGAAGTTATCTCTTTTTTTGCCTTATCAATTGCATATTCAAATGCAGGATCAAAGTGTCCTGGTTGAATCAGGTCAAAAGGAACAGTATTGTACTTTAATTTAGGTGGATGGATAAGGGGATTCTTTTTGTCCATAATGATAGATGCCTTCAATAAATTTCTGTTAGGATATTGGAAATTTAATACAAAATGAATAAATCAGATATTCTAAAATTATTTCTCCTTTTCTTGTAAGGAAATTACATGGATTCGAAGGAGGGATCGTAGGAAAATTCTGTGACCTCCAAATCGGGCTAATATGGCCGGATTTCTGGAGATCTGACCTGGAAGCCGGGGATTAAAAATTTGGGAGGAATCGTAAGACCAATATTTTCAACACCCTATTTTCGATTAATAATTGCTAAAATTTTTAAAAATTGGTGATCATCCTAAACTCCGTATTATCATGGTGTTATCCGACATGTGGAAAATAGGAATTATCCGAAAAGTGTTTCATCATACCATGATCTGCTGAAAATAGAGCCAGGTGGGCTTGATCGGATTTGGGATATCTCTAAATCCAATTATTTTATAAGTATATTGTAATATCACTTGACTTTTCCTCGAAATATCTATACATTTAATAATAGAAGGTTTTAACAGACCTTTTCAAAAGCCAACCGAAAACTACTGCACAAAATGTAAATCCGAAAAACAGATGAAAAAGAAATTATTAAATTCTCCATTGACTTTATATAGAAAATATATAAATATTAAAACATGGGGATTGATCTAATCCCAATAAAGAAAACCTTCTGAAAACCTACAACTGAAAACTACTTAATACTGCTGCCGGGATGGTCCCGGTAGTCAGTATTGAGATTGAAGCAAATGAGAAAGCAAAATATAACTAAAAAGCCATCC
>JABINZ010000200.1 GCA_018698135.1 Bacteroidota bacterium | reverse complement strand
GATTCGTTAAAGTATTTTGAAAACTTGATAGATAGTTTTCATTACACAAAAACCTATGATCAGTCCAAACTGGAATCAGGACACTATCTATTCATCAAAGGCAATGATATCAATGCTCATTACTGGATGTATGAATCTCCGATTTTTGAAGTGCATACGAAAGGTGTTAATGATGTGATACATGTGTACGTGTATGATTTGCAAGGAAAAATAATTAAAGATGCGCGCTTAAGGACACTTTCGTTCCAGGATACAATTGGGTATAGCGATGATTGTGGCTGTTATCCGATTCCGGTGGAGCGATATGATATAGCAAGCAAATACCAGGAAGTTTTAATTGAAAGAGGTGAGGACTTCACCTATCGTTCTGTTTATTATTATTTCCCTTATGTAAAGTACAAGAGAAAATTCCTCCATTTTAAACACAACAAAAAAGTCAATCAGCTTCCAGTTGCTGCTAGCAATTCTGGCTACGCAGGAAACACAACTATTTCGCCTGGCTATTTGGTATTAAATCAACCCCAGTTTAAGCTTTTAGACACTGTTAAAACAAAAGCCTTTTTGCTGAAATCAAACGGAAAACCCTATAAGAAGGAAATAACCTATAACATCTTCAATCATTCAAAGTCCATAGTTTATGCAAGCATTCCTTTAAAGCCAGTATCTAAAGGAGCCTATGTTTATGATTTTGCAATTCCCGATAGCTTTTTACTTGATCAGACCTATTCAATTGTTTTAGGGGGAAAGAAAAATCGTATCTTAAAAATGGAAACCTTCAGGGTCGAAAATTATGAATTGAAAAAAGCTTATTTCAATGCAAAAATGGAAAGGAGTTCTTTTTTTTCAGGTCAGCCCATTGAGTTTCAATTGTCGGCCTATGATGCCAACGAGCTTCCCTTATTGGATGCAAAAGTAAAAATAGAAGTTAAGCTAACTCGACTTGGAGACTTCTTTGAAGACAGTTTATTTATTCCATTTAGCTGGCATCAACGTTTTTGGACCTATGAAGGATTGACTGATCCAAGTGGAGAGACATCTATCATATTACCCGATAGCATTTTGCCAGAAGCCAATATGACTTTTAGTGCAAATCTAACCTTCACAAATACGGATGGAGACCGGAAAGAAATTCCATTGAATTTTGCCTATAATCCGGTGCATGAACGTTTCCAGTTTTATCAAAAAGATGATTCTATAAGGGCTGAGTTTTTATTTGATTCGAAAATTAAGGCTAAAAAAGCTACAATTAGAGCTTTTCATAATAAACTGCTATATGAAAAAGAAGTTCAACTGCCTTATGCATTTAAAGTTGAGGAGTTTCCTGTTTACTACGATTTGTTTGTAGAGGATGTATTGAAAATCAGATTAAATTTAGATGATGGACAAGCAGCTAAAATTGTATGTAGTGGCTACAGAAATTATGATTCTATTGTTATTCATTTAGATAATCCTTTGGGGTTAGAAGTAAACTATAAAATTTTTCATGGAAGCGAACAAATTGAAGGTGGAAGTGGACAAAAGCTGGATTTTTTGAAAAGCTATCCCTCCGAAGAATCATTCCATGTTATGTACAGTTTTAGATGGAAAGGGCAGGAGTATATCTATGAAAAGAGCTATCATATTAAAAAAAAGGCTTTACAAGTTGAGATTGATCAACCAAAACTAATTTATCCCGGACAAAAAGTTCCTGTTCATATTACAGTTAAAGATTACAAAAACAAAAGCCAGAAAAATGTGAATATAACTGCTTATGCAGTCAATAATCAATTTGAAAATATTCCAATACCGCAAATGCCCTATTATGGAAAACATAAGGCAGGTATTATGGAAACATTTGAGACTAAACCCAATCTGGTTCCTATTAACAAAAATAAAATGATTCAGTATTTCCATGTAGATGTGCTGAATCTTTACCAAAGTCCTTTTTATCAGTTAGTTTATGCCAAAGATGGATATGGAAAAGTATATGAAGATATTGAATCTGATTTTGCTGAGTTTTCTCCATACATTTATCAACATGGCAACAATCAAAAAATATTCGCTATTTATCTGAACAATAAAGCCGTTTACTTTGAAAACACCAGTATAAAACTTCCTTTTTCATTCAAAGCTGAATCGGGTATTTATACAATTAAGGTTCGAACCATCAGCAGGATTTTTACATTCAAGAATGTTGAGTTGAAGAAAGGGAAGAAACTATTCTTGTGTTTCCGTGAAGAGTTTATGGGTAGAAATAAGGAAGTGGAATATGTAACCATTCGATCACCTTATTTAGAAGAAGAAGAAAAGGATATGCTTCAACATCAGTTATTTTATCATATGAGTCATACATACACACATGCAGTGCAAGGGCAAAAAGTTTTTGCTTTGAATTCAGTGATCAATAACGCTTATAGTTCAAAATGGGGAGGTTTTTACAGCTTAGGTCCTGTTAGAAGAGGTGACATTACCTTTATCAATACCTATTCAAAAGATACATTTACTTTCTATTATGATCCTTCCTCTGCCTATTTGATTTGGAAAGACTCGGTTACAACTTATCCAATTGAAGACTTGAAATTTAAGTTTATTAAGCATTCTGAAGCAAAGTTTATGAATACTACTATGGTGTTGACTGAAAGAGCATTGGAATTACCTAAGCCAGCACCTGTAGTTATTGCTAAACCACAACCACCGGTTGTTCAACAAAGCCCAAAGCGAATTCATCCTTCACTAACGAATTATGTTAAAAACTTTACAGTAAGACCTTATTCAAACTTTATTTATAAAGTGAATGCTAAAAAAGTAATTCAAAAAATATGGTTGTTTAATAAGTTTGATCCAAAGCTTTCCCGTATCTATTTTAGCAATATGCCAAATATAAATTATCTGTATCCAGCGAAATACGATATGATTTTTATTGCAACGGATAGCACGATGTGTCGGTTGAATGGCTACGAAATAAAAGGCAATGGAAGCAATTACCTGATTTTAGAAGAAGACGATTTTCTTCCAAATGATTACGCTCTGTTGCAGAAAAAAGAAAATGAAATAATTGAATTGAATATGCCTCCGCTGCGTGTATTCACAACTCCTCCAAGTATTCTTTCAGAATTTTCGAGAGACGTTATGAAAAATGTTGATCAAAAAACTATGATAAGCGGATACATCATGGATAAAAACAGCAATCCTTTTGATCAGGTGGTTATTTTTCTGGAGGAAGATGGTGTATTTAAAGCAGGAGCCGTAAGTAATCAGTTAGGCTATTTTGAAATCAGGAATATTGAGTCAGCTAATTATCAATTCAAGATTTACAATGGAGGTAAGTTTTATAATCTGTATGATGTTTTTGCAAATTTTCAAAAGAATACTTTGATGAAAATATATTTGCCTGATGGCTTTGGTGTCGACTATCAAGTAAGCTATCGTGGATTTGCAGATAATACCCAAAACTCCTATACGTATGCTGCATCACCTCAAAATGATTATTATATTGATGGAATAAACAGTGGCAATTTTGAAATGCAGGAAGTTAAGATTGCTTCCAGTAGAAATGTATTGAGAGCCCCATTGCGTTTAACGCAAAGCATTGGAAAGAGAGTGTCAAAAATCAATTTACCCAAACGAGATCAAAGCATTAATTATAGATTATTAGATTCTGAGACAATTAATGATGAAATGAAAGCCCGTATGGAAGCTTTGAAAAATGATGAGAACGCCAACAGAATACGATCAAATTTTAGAGATTATGCCTATTTCATCCCCAATTTAATAACAGATAAAAAAGGAGAAGCCCATTTTACAGTGACTTTTCCTGATAACCAAACCTCTTGGAAAACAATTGTTCCTGCTATTGATTATAAAAAGAATACAGGAATAGCGACACTTTCAACGAAAGCCTACAAACCTGTTTCAGCAAATCTTTCATTGCCTAAGTTTTATGTTGAAAATGATTCTCTATTGATATTGGGAAAAATACTGAACTATTCGGGAGAGAAGATTGAACTGAATTCAAGTTTTAGCTTAAATGAGGAAAAATACAAATCATTTAGTTTGACCATTGATAAATTGCATATTGATTCATTCTTTTTAAACATTCAGAAAAAAGGAAAATTTGATATTACTTATGCCTTTGAAACTGCGGATAATTACATCGATGGTGAGAAGCGAAAACTTCCTGTTTATTTTAGTGGAATTGAAATCGTTACAGGAAATCACTTTACAGCAAGGAATGACACAACAATAACGTTAGATTCTGATAAGACATTAAACAAAAGAAAGGTCGTTATGAGTAACAATCGACTCGATTTTGTATTGGAAACAGTCAATGAACTCAAAAACTACAATTACGGTTGTAACGAACAAAATGCGTCCAAACTGAAAGCTCTATTAGCTGAAAAATCTATTAACAAAGCACTAGGGAGAGAGTTTGAAGATGATCGATTAATTGTAAAACTGATAAAAACGCTTGAAAAGAATCAGCGAGAAGATGGTTCCTGGGGTTGGTGGAGTACTAATAATCCAACAGAGATTTGGATGACAGTTTACATTATTGAAGCACTTCAAATGGCTTCCAAAGAAGGATATCATACAAGAGCTCATTATAAAGGGGCTGCTTATTTAAAAGCTAATTTTCAACGATTTGACTTGTCAGAAAGTTTATATGCCTTGCTGTTATTGGCTGACTTTTATCCTGAAATGCCATATAGCAACTTAATCGAGAAATATGATTCTTTCAAATTGAGTTTACAGGATGAATTCCGGTTAATAAGCATTAAACAATTACACGGTGTTGATTATGATATTATGCCTGTTTTGAATGCTATACAAAAAACAAAAAAAGGAATTTATTGGGGTGAAAATGTATTGAGTTTTAAAACCAATATCCTTCAAACATCATCCTTGGCCTATGACGTTTTGAAAAATGATAGTATTGATCATGCTAAATTATTGGAGCAAAGTCGGGCGTATTTTTTGACCCATAGAGATAAAGCACGAAATACCGTTGAAAAAGCAACTTTAATCAAAACGATAGTTGATGATTTAATAGCAATCAATTCAGTTGATAAAGAATTAGTTGCTACAGTTTTTTATAGAATTGATGATATAGTTTTCAATCCTAAATCATTTCCACATACCAAAGATTTTTCAACTGATGCAACTGTTGGAATCACAAAAACTGGTTCACCTCTATATTTCTCTATTTATGAATATAAAGATGAACGAAATCCTCAGCCAGTTGATAGTATTTACAGAATAAACTCATGGATGAGTTTGAACGGAAGTAAAATAGATGAATTAGAAAAGGGGATAACGAATCAGTTGAATGTTCATATTATTGCCAAGAAGAAAACGGATTATGTGATGATAGAAATTCCTATTCCGTCCTCATGTTCCTATGGAGATAAAACAGCAGGCAATTTCCCAAATGAAATTCACAGACAGTATTTTGATAACAAAGTTGTTATTTTTTGCAGAAATCTGCCAAAAGGAAAATACAGTACTTCAATAAATCTGATTCCAAGATTTACCGGACGAGCTACTTTATTGCCTGTTCAGGTGAGCATGATGTATTTCCCTGACTATACAGGAAGGAATGAAAAGAGGGATGTTTGGGCGGATTAAAAAAGCAGTATCAAAGTGCCTTAGTTTATCATTTCCAGGACAAAGGGCGCAGCCTGCCTGACATGTTCATTCAAGTGGGCAATCTGCTGAATTGCAACAGAAACCTTTTGAATTGAGTCTTACTTTATTGGAGATTGCTTCACTGCGTTCGCAAAGACGGTTTTTTGGTGATGGGATAAGGAATTATCTTTAGTTCGTCATTGCGAGGACAAAGGACGTGGCAATCTGCTGAGTTGAAACGGAAACCCTGTTCAAATGAGTTTTACTTTATTGGATATTGCCTACCTGTCGGCAGACAGGCTTCACGATATTAGCAATGACGGTTCTTCTTGCTGGATTCAGGATGACGTAATGAAAAAAAATTAATGACGTTTCAAACAATCGATAATGTAGTTTCAATAATTCAACAATTTACCGAATCTTCATAATCACATCACCCTTATGCAATGATTCACCTTGTTTGTAATATATATCAGTAATTTCCCCATCGTATTCAGAAACAATTTCACGATAATTCAAATCCGATAAAATATAGCAAAGTCGCTGACCTTTTACAACCTGAGTTCCAACAGTCATATCATCTTCGCGCATATAATAGTTCATATTGAAGTAAACGGTTCCCAAATAAGGTGATTTAATGGATCTTGCGTTTAACGCTTCATCGGGTTGCTGTTTGTCGCTACTTTTTACGGGGTGTTTTTCTTCTTTCAATTTTCCAAGCTCTTCCTGGAATCTGTTTTTTGCAAGGCCTGATTTATAGTCTTCATACTGACGTTCGTGCATGGCATATTCAAAGAGCTCTTCATCATCAGGTCCGTATTCCCATGCATTGTCATCCATCTTCTTTCTATACTCATCCAACACGTCTGGATATGCATCCTGTGGAACACCTGTATAGAATTTCTTTTCTTTAGACTTTGCCAGTTCAAGAATTTCAGGATCAAGCTCACCTGGAAGTGTTCCAGCTTTTCCTAAAATCATGTCCCAACTATTGTTGTCAATATTTGCAAATCTTTCTTTCCCTTGTAATAGGGACATCACATTCAGCAAGGCAATGTTTTTTACATACTGGCTGAAAGGCGTTACCAGTGGTGGATAGCCCAATTTTGGCCACACATAGCTAACTTCATCAAACAGTTTAACCATCAATGCATCTTCGGATAAAGCCGATTTTCCTTGAGATTCAAGAAAACGGTTTAATCCTTCTTGCACTCCTTTCAAGTCAGCCATCATACTGCCCATCATACCTCCGGGTAGTCCACTGGAAACCAATAGGGAAGAAGTGAGACGGTTTTTTGGATCGATGAATAAGCCCAGAAAATCATCCATGAATTTTTGAGTCATCGAACGCGCTTCCATATAGGCTTCCATGTTAATATCAGCTACATCAAAACCAGCATTTCTTAGCATAGCTTGAATAGTAATTACATCAGGATGCACCATTCCCCATGACAAAGGCTCCATAGCAACATCTACATAATCTGCACCAGCACGTGCCACTTCAAGCATTGAGGCAACAGAAAAACCAGGCCCAATGTGACCGTGGTATTGTACAATCAGGTGAGGATATTTGTCTTTAATGGCTTTGGTTAATAAACCAAGTTCAACCGGACGACCAATTCCAGCCATATCTTTCAAACAGATTTCATCTGTTCCATATTCAACCAATTTGTCTACAACGCCAACATAATAATCAACTGTGTGGATTGGAGAGTATGTAATACTCAAAGTTCCTTGTGAAATCATGCCTGCTTCTTTAGCAAAACGAACTGAGTTCTCCAGGTTACGATGATCGTTCAAACCACAAAAAGAGCGAGCAATATCAACACCCTGCGCTTTTTTTACTTTATACATTAATCTTCGAACATCAGCCGGAACCGGAAACATTCTGATTCCATTCAATGCTCGTTCAAGCATATGCGTTTGAATCCCTGCCTCGTTAAAAGGTTTTGTCCATTCCCTCACAGCATGATTTGGGTTTTCCCCATATAATAAGTTGACTTGTTCAAATGCGCCTCCATTGGTTTCGATACGGTCGAAACAACCCATTTCAATAATAATAGGTGCAATTTCTTTTAATTGATCAACTCTTGGTACATACTTGCCGGATGACTGCCACATATCGCGATAAACCAGACTAAACTTGATTTCCTTTCCCATAATAAATGATCTATTTGCCTTTCTATGAATATTCTTTGTTTGGATAAGAATTTTCAGATGGTGAATATACCTAAAATATAAAGTTTGATGAAATGTTTAAAAGCTTAAATGTATATAAAGTGGATTTTTATTGAAGCATATTTTATCTGAACAATAGAACAGCAGAACAATAGAACATTTGAATTATGAAGTTTTGGGTTTGCAGAAAGATTACTTCTTCATTCTTAAATCGTTATTCTATTGTTCAATTATTCTTTTTATAATATTGCCCATGGTTGTTCGTAACTTAGCAAAGCGTAGTTGCAAACATATTTAAAGGCAATTTGTAGTTGATCTAAATGATGTTTGAGAACAAGTCAAATTATGGACAATTCGTAGCTACCACTGCGTTCAAGCTACGAATAACCAGATTTTGACTGAATAATAGAACAGTAGAACATTAGAACATTTGAATTATGAAGTTTTGGTTTTGCAGAAATATTACTTCTTTATTCTTAAATCGTTATTCGATTGTTCAATTATTCTTTTTATAATATTGCCCATGGTTGTTCGTAACTTAGCAAAGCGTAGTTGCAAACATATTAAAAGGCAACTTGTAGTTGATCTAAATGATGTTTGAGAACAATTCAGATTTTAGACAATTCGTAGCTACCACTGCGTTCAAGCTACTAATAACCAGGTTTTTGTCTTAATAATAGAACAGTAGAACATTAGAACATTAGAATTATGAAGTTTTGGTTTTGCAGAAATATTACTTCTTCATTCTTAAATCGTTATTCGATTGCTCAATTATTCTTTTTAATAATAATGCCACTAAGTCACTAAGGCTCAAAGAAACACAAAGTGATAATAATCAGAAAACACCTTTGTGAAATTTTATTGACTTTGTTCTATTATTCTTTCACAAATGAAAACACTCTTGTTCCCTTACCATTTTCTATTTGAATAAAATATATTCCAGACGGAAAATGGGAAATATCAATTGTGGTTTTTGATTTGATATTACTATTCATATTGAACATTACTTGTCCTAGGGTACTTTGAATTTGGATTTTGATGACAGGTAAATGACTTGTTTCGACAACAATGATATTGTTTGCCGGATTTGGAAAGATTTTTATTTGGCGGTTTAATTGCTCTGCCACATCAATTGAATTTACCTGATAACAGGAAGAGCTGTCTGAACAATTGTATTGAGATACAATGACTGCATAAACACCATTTTTTACTGGTTGAAAAGATTTATTTGTAGCTCCTGAAACGGGAGTATTTCCTTTCGTGCAATCGATCCATTGATAGTTGGCATTTGAATTATTTGAACTCAATTGTGATCCACTTCTTGAGACAGAAGTATCAATTTTGGGAGAAACATTTAAACTTAAATTAATGGATGAATCACAACCAAAAAAAGTTTTGAATACCTCGGTATAATGTCCTGTTTCGATGAGTGTTTGATTACCCAATTTATAAAAGTCACCAAAGCAAATGTTTTCTACAATATTGAAATTATAAACAGGCTTCAGTGTTACTGATAGTTCAACAGTAGAATCGCAACCAAAATATGAACTGAAAGTTTCAACATATGTGCCTGAATTGGCAATGGTTTGCTTTCCGAACTTTAGTGTTTTACCATTGCATAAAGTGGTAGTTGAATACTCGTAATAAGTTGGGTTGACAAGCAATGTCAGGTTTACAGAAGAGTCGCAACCTTTTACAGAAGTATATTTATGCGCATACTGTCCAGCTACAGAAAGAAATTGTCCACCAAAAAGGATGTTTTCTCCCTGACAAATATTAGCTGTAATATTTTTACTATAGGTAGCATTCACGTGCAAACGCAAGTATACTAATGAATCGAAACCTTGGGATGATTGAAACATATATCTATACGTACCTGCTTTCGTTAAATACTGATTGCCATAAACAAAAACATCACCATTGCAAATGGTATCGAAGTGGTTTGTCTGAAAGCCATAAGAGTTGATATAGGCTGATCCTGAAGCTGAAAGCGTGTTTTGGTTGCTTGCATCATGGTCTTCAAGATGAGCGCCAATCAGTATGAAATTGTTGTCTGATGCCACAGCAAATCCATACCGATCATCTGCAGTTCGGTCAGATGCATTAATTTTTTGAATCTGATTCCAATTGGATGAAGCTGCATAAACATAGGCTGAACCTGCGTTCATTTGGGCTTGATTTCCACTTGCATTTTCATCTTCAAGGTAAGCTCCTACTACAGCATATTTGCTTGATATATGAACCGAATAACCAAAAAAATCATTGGCAGTTCTATCTGTAGCAACGATTTTTTTAATGACAGACCAATTGCTTTGATTATGAACAATATAGGCTGAACCCGATGAGTTTTTTGTATTTCCACCACTCGCATCTTCATCTTCCGCAAAAGCACCAACTATCGCATTATTATTATAAATTCCCACAGAAGAACCGAAATAATCAAATTCAGATCTATCTGGAGCACATATTTTTTGCGTTTGATTCCAATTGCTTGTTTTTAAGAAAAAATAAACAGAACCTGCATCAAATTCCTGATTCATTCCAGCAGCATCTTCATCTTCTCCGGGAGCACCAATGATGGCAGAATTTCCACTAATTGAAACGGCATAGCCAAAATTATCAAGTACATCTCGGTCTACAGCCACTAATTTGGAATTTTCAACCCACACACCAGCTGAATTTTTCTCCAATATGTAGGAAGCACCTGCATTAGACTTGTAATTTAATCCATTAATGTCATAATCATGAAAAGGTGCACCAATAATTATTTGACTGGCTGAAATACTAACACTGTTGGCAAATTCATCATTAGCTTGACGATCAGATGCCACAATTTTTTGAATTTCAATCCATATACCTGAACTGTTTTTCTGAAAAATGTAAGCTGAACCAGCACTATTTAAAAAGGATGAGCCTGTTAGGTTTTGATCTTCCAAAGGGGCACCTACTACAAGATAGTCTCCAAAAATACTAACTGAAGTACCAAATAAATCATTTGCCTCTCTATCGCTTGCTACTATTTTTTGAGTTTGATACCAGATGCCTGACACATTACGTCTGAAAATATATACAGCTCCTGCATCGGTCAAGGTGTTTTGATCGTTTTCATCTTCATCTTCGAAACTGGCACCGACTATAGCATATATTCCTGAAATACTAACACTGCTAGCTGCTTTGTCAAATTCAGCTCTGTCGTTTGCAACTGCTTTCGTTATTTGAAAGAAGCTTTGTGCTGGCAATACACAAGCAACAAAAAGAAACAATATGATTAAATATACTTTTCTGATCATAGCAATAGTAGGAAGAATAGCTAAAAAATAACTACAACAAAAATAATCTTTAATAGAATATGTACAGAAATTCGATATTCACAAATGCCTATCTTATTTAACCCAGATTTTATCTACAGTAACTCCATGGCAGGAGTTGCATGTTCCGATAAGAGTGAATTCGGGCATGTAATGAACATCAGATCCTGTGCCTGTAATCATTGGAAATAAACCACTTCCAAAATCTACATCTTCGGTGGTATAAAAATTTCCTAAAAGATCTACCTCTAATGTAGAAATCAAGCTTCCTCTTCCATTTGATTCAGTATATAATTCAATGGTGGCATTGGGATATATACCTGTTTTAGTAGAATCATAAACAGAACCTGCTACAGTAAATATGCCTTCGCCTTCTCCACCACTAATATGGCAATCCATGCAATTTGCTCCATTTTTATGACTATTATCCGCTGAATAACTACTGATCACTTTTTTGTTATTATTGGGCTCTCCATAATATTCAGGATTACATGAAAATGAAGAAATAACGGTTATGGCTAAAAGTGAAATACTAACAATATTAAAAAGTTTCATCTGTATCGTTTTAATTTGAATAGATATGTTGTCATATACAACTCGAATTTACAACGCTTATTATTATTTATTAGATTTATTATAAAAGCAATAATCAACAATTGTAAAGCATTAGCCAATTATCTTTGCATATTAACAGAAGTGAAGCATGGATTTTAAGATTATTGAATTAGTAAGTCGGGCCACATCAATTTCAACAAAACAAGTTGGTTCTTGCATCAAATTGCTTGAAGATGGTGCCACTATCCCATTTATTTCTCGCTACAGAAAAGAAGCCACTGGAAGTTTGGATGAAGTTGCTGTTGGGCAAATTAAGGATAGTCAGGAGAAGTTTGTCGAATTAATCAAGCGCAAGGAAACAATAATTAATACAATAGACGAACAAGGTAAATTAAATCCTGAATTAAGGGGGCAGATTGACTCTTGTTGGAATACGAAAGAACTGGAAGATATTTATCTTCCCTATAAACCAAAACGAAAAACGAAAGCGTCAATTGCCATTGAAAATGGACTAGAACCACTAGCCAAAATTATCATGGCACAGCATGAAGAAAATGTTGAAAAACGTGCTGAACAATTTCTGAATGATAGTGTTGAGTGTAAAGAGGATGCTTTACAAGGAGCTCGAGATATTATTGCCGAGTGGATAAATGAGAGAAGTTATATTCGAAATAAAATTAGATTATTATTTGCAAAAGAAGCTGTTGTAATCAGTAAAATTCGAAAAGATAAAGAAAGAGAAGGCGAAAAATATAAAGATTACTTTGATTTTAGTGAGAAGCAATCAAAAATTCCTTCACATCGTGTATTGGCAATTTTTCGGGCAGAAAAGGAGGCTTTTCTAAAAGTAAAAATTGAGGTCGATGAAGTAAAAGCATTGAGCCTTTTAGCAACCAATATCATTAAGCAAAACTCAACAACAGCCCTACACATAGAACTGGCTTTGAAAGATTGCTTTAAACGTTTGCTGCAACCCTCAATGGAAACGGAATTCCGAAAAGAAATAAAAGAAAAAGCTGATATAGAAGCCATTAAGGTATTTGCTAAAAACCTTAGACAATTGTTATTAGAACCTCCTTTGGGACAAAAACGAGTGCTTGGTATTGACCCAGCTTATCGAACAGGTTGCAAGGTGGTTTGTTTGGATGAATTAGGGAAATTGGAGCATAATCAAACAGTTTATCCCTTTGGTGAAAAAGGAAATAAGATTTTAGCTTCCAAACAAATCAAAACACTGGTTAATTCTTTTAAAATTGATGCAATTGCTATTGGCAATGGAACAGCTGGTAGAGAAACTGAGGATCTCATTAAAAGCATTTATTTTGATAGGGATGTTAAAGCTTTTGTGGTAAATGAAGATGGAGCAAGTGTTTATTCAGCATCAGAAGTAGCCAGAGAAGAATTTGAAAAATATGATTTGACAGTTAGGGGTGCTGTTTCTATTGGTCGAAGATTAATGGATCCATTGGCCGAACTGGTGAAAATTGATCCCAAGTCGATAGGAGTAGGGCAATACCAACACGATGTTGATCAGCATATGTTGAAAAGCAGTCTTGATCAAATTACAGAAAGTTGTGTGAATCAGGTAGGTGTGAACTTAAACACAGCCAGCAAACAATTATTGACTTATGTTTCAGGTCTGGCCCCCTTATTAGCTCAAAATATTATTGATTATAGAAATATAAATGGTGCTTTTAAAAGTCGAAATGACTTGAAAAATGTAAAGCGCATGGGAGCTAAAGCATTCGAGCAATCAGCTGCTTTCCTACGGATTAAAGGAGCCGATAATCCCTTGGATAATAGTGCTGTGCATCCGGAAAGCTATTTTATTGTTGAAAAAATGGCCAAAGATCTAAAAACTGATATACAGGAATTAATGCAATCTGCTGAATTGCAAAAGCAGATTGATCTAAATTCATATGTTAGCAATAAAGTTGGACTGCCGACTTTACAAGATATTCAAAAGGAATTGGCAAAGCCTGGCCGAGATCCACGTCAATCACTTAAGGAATTTGAGTTTGATAAGCATGTTAGAAAAGTGGAGGATCTGCACGAAGGAATGATCCTTTCTGGCATAGTAAGCAATATCACAAATTTTGGTGCATTCGTTGATGTTGGTGTTAAGCAGGATGGATTAGTACATATATCAGAATTAGCTGATCGCTTTATTTCAGATCCCAACGAAGTGGTTCATTTACATCAACAGGTAAAAATCAAAGTTTTATCAATTGATATTCAACGCAAGCGTTTAGCCTTTTCAATGAAACAATTAGATTAGTTGAAGATTGCTTCAAAGTAAAAATACATATCAAAAAGTACTTATAGTTTCATTGGGAATAATCTTGGTTCTATTCCTGGTTCTGCTATTTACAAAAAATATAATTTTTCAGCAAAAGCTGAAGAAAAAAATTGACCACCTGGAAGAAAAACACCATGTTGAAATACAATATGATTTGGTAAAACTCAAAGGTCTAAGTCGATTTAGTTTGGATGATCTATATATTCATAAAAAATCGGATACTCTTCTTTTTGTCAATAGTGTGGGGATTGAATTGAATTTGAGATCTTTATTTAAAGCTCAGATTAAACCGAAAACAATAAGCTTTGACCGTGCTGAAATATTCGTAAAGAATCGTGTTTCTGATACATTAGTTCATTCTGATGAAAAGGTAAGTAAGTCATCTATTCAATTGAATTATTCACTGATCCAATTAATGGACAGATTAAACCATTATTTGCCGAATGCTGTTAGTTTCAATTCACTCAAAATTGAATCAAATTATTTTCCTCATGGCCAAATTGAATTATTTGCATTTGGTATGCGCAATCAAATCATAGAAACAGAATTAAAGTATTTTTATCAGAAGGATACACTCATTAATCATATCAGATGTAAGCTATCTTCATCAAGGCGAGATTTTACAATGGATGTTTATTCAGAAGAT
>JABINZ010000199.1 GCA_018698135.1 Bacteroidota bacterium | reverse complement strand
CAAGAGGTGGAATGATTTTGATCGGTGAAGATTTTGAAAATCCATGGGGCAAAGCAACTAAAAAAGGTACAGTCCGTAAAATGTCTTCCTTATTGGATTCTGCCGTATTCCCAGGAATTCAGGGAGGGCCACTTGAACACGTAATAGCAGCAAAAGCAGTTGCATATGGAGAAGCATTAACCGACAGCTACATGAACTATATTCTTCAAGTTCAGAAAAATGCACAGGTTATGGCTCAGGCATTTGTTGACAAAGGCTATAAAGTAATATCAGATGGCACTGACAATCATTTAATGCTGATTGATTTAAGAACTAAGTTTCCTGAAATAACAGGTCGTATTGTAGAAGATACATTGGTACAAGCAGACATTACAGTAAACAAGAACATGGTACCATTCGACACACGTTCACCATTCCAAGCCTCAGGTTTACGAGTGGGTACTCCTGCTATTACAACACGTGGTTTAAAAGAAGAGCATATGGCTCCTATTGTAAACATGATAGATGAAGTAATCAGCAATTTTGAAAGCGAAGAAGTTATTGTCAATACAAGAACAAAAGTGAATGAAATGATGTCTTCATTCCCCTTGTTTGCTGAATAAATAAACAACATAAAATAGTGAGCCTGTTTTCCATTTGGTTAACAGGCTTTTTTTTTCTCAAATTTTATTTCTCTCATTAATCTCAAACACTTGTGTCTAAAGCAATGCAGGTAAATTAGAATTTTTTGTTAACATAATTATCTCTAAATTAGTTCGCTGGAATCGACATTAAAAAAAATAAATTCTAATCAAATGAAAAGATTATTAATTGTAGCTCTCGCTTTATTCTTAGGAATTACTGCATTTTCTCAACCAAAACGTCACATGGTAGTTGAGGAATTAACAGGAACCTGGTGTACTTACTGCCCAAGAGGTAACTGGTATGCAGATTCTATGACACATGAATATGAAGATTTAATATTTATAGCACTGCATGTAAACGATCCGATGGAATTAGTTGGCTACCCTGATTCATCAGGATTAACTGGAGCACCCACTGCAAATATTGACCGAGTAAAGAAAAAGTTAAGTACTGGAATTTGGTTTGAAGGACTTACTGTTCGAATGACAGAAATACCTGAAGCAAATGTGTATGTTTCGACAACTTATAATGCAACAACGAGGAAATTAACAGCTACTGTTTCTGCTGAATTCTTTGAGGATTTAGCTGGAGATTATCGTTTTGCAGCTGTTGTTGTAGAAGATGGTGTAACAGGAGACAACACACAATATAACCAGACTAACTATTATGCTGGAAATTCCAGTTATTGGGGTGGATATGAAAAAATGCCTGCTTCAATTCCTTATTATATGATTGCTTATGATCATGTTGGACGTGCCTTATTAGGTGGTTATTATGGCAAGCAAAATAGCTTACCAGCAAGTATTTCAACCAACGACACATTTTCATATACTTTCACTTATACACTACCTGCTGAGTTTAATGAGAACTACATCCGGGTAGCAGGGCTTTTAGTTAATGCAGCAACATCAGAAATTATCAATGCCAACAAAAGTCCGTATATGAATGGCAATACGAACGCCAAACCATTTTTCATTAATACACCCGAAGTAGATGCCTATGTTAGTACGGAGTATGATGAAACAATTTATGCGCACGATCCTGATGATAAAAATATTACAATTACCACAGTTGGAACTGTTCCTCCTTGGCTAACAGTTGGTATTAAAGGAAAAGTTGTGACTTTATTAGGAACTCCAACAGCAGTAGGAACTGTTAATCTGGAATTAAAAATTGATGATGGAACAGAAAGCATCAACAAAGTATTTACGATAAATGTAAATGCAGCCTATCCGCATAACTGGCAATTAGTAGGCGGAACTCAAGTTGGAGGGAAACAGGTTTTTGCTCCGGATGTTGCTGTTAATAAAAACAATACAATATTCACATCCTATACAGATCTGGCCACCCAGCAAGTACTCGTTCATCAGCTTCAAAATGGAAATTGGAAGCAAGTAGGTGGAGCAGTTGATTACATGGGAAATTGGACATCAATGTCAGTAGATAAAGCAGGAATACCTTATGTTCTTTACAATATTTATGATGGAACAGATGTCAAAAATCTCATGGTGAAAAAGTTTAATGGAATGAATTGGGAACAAGTTGGACAAATAATTACACCATCACCTACTGCAGGAATTGATATTGGATTTGATAATAACAACATACCTCACATTGTTTGTCAGGAAGGTGAAAACAATGCCATGATGATGTTTTACAATAAATCTACAGGATACTGGGATTTAGTAGGATATAGTTTAGCCTATAGAGGAGCTTCGCTAAATATGGCTTTTGATAGTAAAAACAGACCTTTAGCCATGTATGTTGATATTGATAATAACAATATTCCTTATGTTAAGCGCTTTGAAAACGATGTATGGGAAGTTGTTGGTGGTAATAGTGTAGATACAAGTGGTGTGTATGCATATTATGGTTTTGCAATTGATAAAAATGATAATATTTATGTGGCACTGACCAGAAACTATCAAAAACAATTGATGGTTTATAAATATGACGGAACAAGTTGGTCCATGATAGGCGAAGACATTGCAGGTGGAGAATCTTTCAATACACGAATCGTTGTAGATAATTGGGGCAAAGTATATGTTTTGAGTCGCGATGGTATTAAGAAAGACAGACCTACAGTTTGGAGCTGGGATGGAAGTGTTTGGGAAAGTACAGGCCCTCGTGGATTTAGTAAAAGCAGCATAAGCTTCGGAGAAATAACGATTGATAATAACAATATGCCGATTGTCAGTTATAGAGATGCTGGTAACAATTACAATCAAACAGTTATGAGTTATGGAACATTTACCGATATCGAAGAAGATTTCATATTCACTGACAATTCAATAGATGCGTATCCTAACCCAGCAAAAAACCGAATTCAACTTGATTTAAGTAATGCAACTTCTGGGGATTATATTGTTTCCGATATTTTTGGACATACAGTAGCCAAAGGTTCATTCCAGTCAGAAAGTGTAAGTATTAATATCAGCCACCTATTAAGTGGTGTTTATATTGTTACTGTTCATGCTGACAATCAACAATGGTATTCAAAATTCACAAAAGAATAATACAATAAAGAGGTTGTCTCAAAAGGCAACCTCTTTAACTATATTTCAGTTATCCCACAGATTTAAACATAGCAATATGTAACCAATTTCTTTTTCTCAATTCTAAATTATAGAGAAATGAAACAGGTAATTCTAGTATGCCTATTAATCGGTTCTTTTCAATTAATGGGACAGAATATTGGGAATTCGAGTTTTGAAGATTGGACTTTTGGTGGTGTTATTCAAAAACCTACCGGCTGGAGTACTTCCAATGAATTTACCGCATTACAGGGGAATTATACTGTTGAGCCTGATAGTAATAGCTTTGCAGGATTATATTCAGTCCATATTAAAACCATTGATATTGGAACTCCTGCTGTGCCCTATCCGGGTTATGTCGTTAATGGATTATTAACACCTAATGGAAAAAATGACTTTGGAAAATTGAGTTATGCAGGAGAAGCATTTCCTTACAAACCTTTTAAACTAATTGCATATTACAAGTTTACATCTAACGCACCTATTGAAGATTGGGCCTATGCTTACGTATTATTAAAAAAATACGATATTAATAGCAATACAAGTATCAATATTGGATTTGGATCCAATACCTTTTTAAATCCCTCTCCTACTTTTAAATATTTTGAAGTACCAATATCATACATGGTTCAAGGAGTAACGCCCGATTCAATAGTTGTTGCATTCTTTTCTAGCTATCCGCAATCGCCTATCAGTGGAGGTGAGCTTTGGGTAGATAAAATATCATTTGACTATACGGGAAGTATAAATGAAAATAAAAATGACATTAGAATTTACCCCAATCCTGTAAAAGACTATTTAATTATTGAGTCTTTATCCAAAGATTGGGAATACAATATCTATAATATTCATGGTCAAAAAATCAGATCAGCTTATACCAATGATCTAAAAACTTCAATTGACACCAAAGAAATGAAAAAAGGGATTTATTTAATAATGATAAATTCTCCTGATGGAAAATTCACGCAAACGTTTATCAAAGAATAAAATTAGTCTATAGGATCGCTAATGCTAATGTTGAATTCATTACTCAATAGTTTATTAACACAGTAATCCTCTGCTTTTTTATAAGCTTCATCCGGACTTAACGCATTTACAAGTTTATAAATGCTGGTTCTAAAATTTTCCTGTGCATAGGTGATATTGGCCAAGTACATGTATTTCTTCTTTATTGTTTTATACTCATGATACTATTAGACAAATGAAACAACAAAAGGTTGCTTCTAATTTATCAACACAGCTATAACGTTTGAAATGCCCACTTTACTACAATTTATTTTTGTATTCTATTTACGACTCATGCATTATTAATAGTAACTTAGTATTCAATTTTACAAAATGAAAAAAATAAAATTAATATGGTCAATATTCAGAACCATTGGTTTTGTGCTGGTTGGCTTAATGAACACCCTGTTTCTTAGAGTAGAAGATGTTGGAAGCTGGAAGAACTATGTTGGATATGCCTTTTTAATCATTGCAGCAATTGATATAATTGGAATTCTCATTTCTTATCGAAAAATGAAAACCAAAGCAAAAGATGAATAACCCTTCCCTGAAAATATACTTTGCTGCCTCCATCCGTGGTGGACGAGAAGATGCCAAACTATACCTTCAGCTTATTGAATACCTTAAAAGCTTTGGAGAAGTGCTTACCGAACACATTGGCGATGCTTCATTAAATTCCTTTGGTGAAGATGGAAGTTCTGATGAGTTCATTCATGATCGAGATATGAACTGGCTATTAAGTGCTGATATCCTTATTGCAGAAGTAAGTACTCCCAGTTTAGGTGTTGGTTATGAAATCGGACGAGCCATTGAAAATGGAAAAAAGATATTTTGTTTGTTTCGAAAACAAGAAGGTAAAAGAGTATCTGCCATGATAGCCGGATCAAATGATTTGATTTGCAAAGAATACACAGACTTAGAATCAGCCAAGTCAATCATCAACAAATTTCTCTCTGACAATCTGAACAATAATTAAAATCCTGACAGGATATTTTTATTTCAAAACGATACTCATTTTGCTACTCGATAAAGCGCCAAAATAACCCAAAGCTCCATTCGAAATATTACTAATGGGATTTGCAGGTGCCGATGTACTCATTGGGTTTGTATTCATCACATCCGCCAGAGTTGAATAATAAGTATATACTTTTTCGTCTATGCTACATAGTTCAATGCTTATGGTATCGTTTTTCTTAAAATCTGCAGTAAATTGTTGAAGGCTCATCGATTCTCCATCATTAAGCTCATCATTCAGCAAGCTTATATCATCAATAACAACTCCATTCAAATATGTTCTAAACCTATAATGGTTAACTACATTTACCGTATCTGTAAAATAGGTTGAAATAAGATAAAACTTTGGTGCGTGTGCCGGAGTTCCCGGAAATTTAATTTTCTCTGACAGAACGGAATCTATTGGTCTTTCAAATGGTAAATAGCTCTCAGCCGAATATGTTGTACCATCAACTATTACATTTAAGAAATAGGTTCTTCCCTCAATTCCTTGTAAATGACCCGACATGTAAACGCCATCCTCAATTTCTGTAAAAGTATCAACTTGTCCGGCATCATCTGAAACAATAACTGAAGCACCCATAACAGCTGGTATTTTATCAGGATTGAAAAAATTAGTTGTATACGTTAAGTTTACAACATAAGGACCTGCTTCATTATTAATTAATCCTTCAACAACTAATTTTGGATCTGCACTATTCAAATCCAGTTCAACTACTTTTTCACAGGAAGAAAGTATAACAAGTGCAACTATGGCTATGATTAAAGATTTCATTGTATTAAAATTTAAAGTTATAACTGATCGATGGAATGAAACGGAATAAAGACATTTGTACAGCTTCAGTTACGTTTGGATCATCTTCGCTTTGACGGAAATTGATAGTATATGCATTCTCTCTTCCATATGCATTATAAAGCGATGCATTCCAACTTGATTCGCATGTAGCAGTTTTCTTTCTATAATAGGTAACACCAATATCCAATCGGTGATAATCAGGCATTCTATATCCATTTCGCTCGGTATAATAACTAACCAATCTGCCATCAATCATGTATTTCCCACTTGGGAATGTTACCGCATCACCTGTGTTGTAAACCCAAGTTGCTGACACATTCCATTTTTCATTGAACTGGTACATACCTACTATGGCAATATCATGTGTCCGATCATGCTTCACAGGATACCAACTTCCATTACTAATTTCATCAAATTGGTTTTCAGTTCTTGCCAATGTGTACGATATCCAGCCTGTTAATTTGCCTGATCGCTTTTTAATATACAACTCCAAACCATAAGCACGTCCATCACCAAATACCAACTGAGATTCTATTAAAGGATTAAACATTAAATCAGCTCCATTTTTATAATCAACCTGATTTTGAAGTTCTTTATAATAGATTTCAACAGAAGTTTCAAAGCTGTTATCGTTAAAATTCCGGAAATAACCCAAAGCCACCTGATTACTTATTCCAGGCTTCACAATATTACTACTGGGTATCCATGCATCCATGGGAGTGCCCGAGGTTGCATTGCTTACTAATTGCAAGTATTGTCTGTTACGATTATAGGAGGCCTTAATTGAACTTTTTTCATTCAGTAAAAAAGAAGCTGAAAATCGTGGTTCAAATCCCCAGTAATTCTCAATTATTTCATTTTTCCTGAAGTTTGTCGTATCAGTTACAATGCTCTCCTCATTATATGTAAAAACATCTCCCGGGCCTAAAGCAGCAAAATCAGAAAAGCGTATTCCTGCATTTATTTTTAAACGTGAAGTGATTTCAGATTCCCAACTCACATATGCAGCTGTTTCAAGTGCAAAGTCATCTTCTATTTTAAAAAGCGTATCCAGAGAACTTACTTCCACTTTTCCCGGAATAAAAGTATGATAAATAGCATTTAACCCAAATTTAATTGTGTTTTTCGAATTAAGATAATACTGTAAATCCTCTTTAAAATTAAAATCCTGAATACCTGAAAGAATACTGATTTTGTCATCACCAAATGAGGCATTGATTTCATAATTATAATCACTGTAAATTAAAGATGTATTGGAAAATAATTTGTCGCTAAAAATATGATTCCAGCGTAATGTTCCTGTAATATTCCCCCAATCAACTCCCATAACATCATTAAAACCAAACTTATCCCGACCTAAGTAACCAGATACAAATATTCTGTCCTTGTCACTTATTTTATAATTTGCTTTAACATTTAAATCATAAAAGTAAAGTTGGGTATTTTTCAATTCCTCGCGACTCGATAGTTTTAAAAACACATCGGCATAGGTTCTTCTTCCCGAAACGATAAAAGAGCTTTTGTCTTTTACGATTGGCCCCTCCACAGTAAGTCGTGATGAAATCAGACCAATTCCGCCTGAAAAGTCATAACCTTTTGAGTTACCATCCTTCATTTTAATATCAAGAACTGAAGAAAGTCTTCCTCCATATTCCGCAGGCATTCCACCTTTGATTATTTTTACATCCTTCAGTGCATCGGAATTAAAAACAGAAAAGAATCCCAATAAGTGAGATGCATTGTAAACAGGTGCTTCATCCAACAAAATCAAATTTTGATCGGCTCCTCCTCCACGGACATGAAAACCACTACTTCCCTCTCCTGCAGACTTAATGCCCGGCATCAGCTGGATCGTTTTTAAGATATCCTGTTCACCAAATAATACAGGTATCATTCTTACTTCAGCGGGATCAAGTTTCATTGTACCCATTTCAGTTGACTTCACATTTTTGTCATCTCGTTCACCTGAAATGATAATTTCTTCCAAATCAAGGGCATTGGGTGAAAGCTCTTTTATAATAGATTGGTTCTGATTTAGAGTGACCCTTTGCTTTACACTCACATAGCCCATATAGTGAAATTCAACTTGGTAATTACCTTTGGGAAGTGTAATAGAATAAAATCCATACTCGTTTGAAATGGTTCCATCCTGAAGTTCTGATATATATACTGTAGCTCCAATGAGTTCTTCTCCATTTGTGGCATCTCTAACATAGCCACTTATCGTATATTTTGATTGGGCAAAGCTGGTTGCTGAGTACATTATCAGCATTATACATAAAAAAATAAATTGCTTAAATCGCATGCTTGTTCTAAATTTCAAATTACTGATTGTATTTATTAACGCAAGTTCTTCTCCTAGCAAAAATCAGGATATTTTTTATTTTCAAACTTTTTCAAACTATGCTTGACAAAATTGCATTCAATACCATCTGGTATAAGACGCTTTTAAAGGCGATACGACTACAACTTAATTTGAAAAATTATCACAATTTATTTGTAGATTTTTTGAAGAATTAGGAAAGAGTGTTAATAATAGATAGTATCAAATCGAAAATTAATCAACCTAAGCCTGTCCACTTTTATCGTATTAGCGTAACATTACCAAAT
>JABINZ010000198.1 GCA_018698135.1 Bacteroidota bacterium | reverse complement strand
TGAAAAAAAGAGTCATTTACTACAATCAGTTAAGATTTAAGTAACTCCATACCGATTAATGATGAAAGCCTTATTTTTGTATAATAATTACGCTTTGAAAAAAGGAATGAAGAGAATAATTAAATATATTTTAAAGCAGTTTTCTATAAAAAGATTTTACTGGCTTTTTGTAACTCTTTTGTTGCTGATGATTGCTTTCAATTTGCATGTATACTTATATAGTAAGCCATTTATTTATACAGACTTAAGGGAAGTTCCCAGTCAAAATGCTGCAGTTGTTTTGGGCACGGCTAAATATAGAAAACAGGGTGGTGTAAATCAATATTTCTCCAATCGTTTAATAGCTGCAGTTGTACTGTATAAAGCTGGAAAGGTTAATTATCTCATTTTGAGTGGAGATAATTCACATGACTCCTATAACGAACCTTTGATGATGAAAAAAGAGCTCATGCGTTTGGGCGTACCAGAAAGTGCTATTTATCTTGATTTTGCAGGTTTCAGTACACTCGATTCGGTTATCAGGGGAAAGGAAATATTTGGACAAAATAGTTTTATTATTATTTCTCAGGCTTTCCATAACAGAAGAGCCTTGTTAATTGCCAGAAAAAAAGGCATTCAAGCCATTGCTTTCAATGCTCCGGATGTCGAGTCATTCTCTTCTTTTAAAACAAAGTTTCGGGAAATATTTGCACGTATTAAAATGACTCTCGATTTATATATATGGGGCACAAAACCTCATTTTTTGGGAGAAAAAATCAAACTGGGAGAGGAACAAGTATTCTAATCTACTCTTTAATAATCAATTTCATATAAACCCCATTTAAACTACTTGCTTTAAGTAAATAGCTGCCGTGTGTTAAGCCCGGAAGCTTTATCGATGCTTTTTTTGCATAAACTGGAATTGTTTCAATAAGTTGCGTGTTCAAGTTGTAAATTTCAATTGTTGTAATCAATTCTTTGGCCTCAATAAATAATACATCATGAACAGGATTTGGATAGATTTTTATTTTAGCTTTCAAATCTTCAAATCCAGGATTGGTGATATTGATTATCTCAAGCAAACTATCGACCTCACAGCCATTGGAATCAGTTATGAGCAAATAATACTTTCCTGCACATAATCCAATTGCTTTCGAAGAATCCTGAAAATTTGGATCATCGTATTGATAATGATATGGAATAATTCCGCCACTAACAAATGCTTCTGCTGTCCCTACACATCGTTTATTGGTATCGTTAACAAGTATGAGTGAAAGTAATAGTTCATCAGGCTGGTTTATTTCAACTGAGTCTGATACGATGCAATTATTTGAGTCATAAATAGTTAATGCATAGAATCCTTTCATTAAGAAAAATCGATCTGCTGTAGAATTACTATCTGACCATTCATATAAATAAGGAGGAGTACCTCCCAAAACAGTTGATGTAATTGAGCCTGAATATGTCTCATAGCATCTCACATCATGTCCTTCTAAATGAAGTTTTAATTTATCTGGCTGTTTTACCTCAAATGTATCTGTCATTATGCAGGCGTTTGAGTCAAATATACTTAGATAGTAAAACCCTTTTTTAAGATTGTATAAGGAATCTGTAGAGGAGCCATGCGTCCAGAAAAATTGATAGGGAGCTTTTCCTCCAACTACAATAGTAAAAATACGACCATTGCTTTTCCCAAAACAACTGATATCCTTTATATCAGCAAATATTTTTATGATGTCAGGTTCTCCTACTATGATTGAATCAGTTGAAAGGCAGTTATTGCTATCGGTGATTGTTACAATATATGTATTTGCATCTAGGTTTTTTAAAATAGATGATGTATCACCAATTAACCAGCTCACATGAAAAGGGGGAGTTCCGCCCTGTGGATTAAGCGTAATTTTCCCATCTGAGCCAGCAAAACAACCTACTTCTTTTACGAAAGCATTCGATATAATGGTATTGGGTTGTTCAATACTAATTGTATCAATAATTGAGCATCCATTAGTATCGCTTACCTGTATCCAATAGCTTCCTGCACGAAGTGAATCTATAGTGTCAGTTTGATTTCCATCAGACCATAAATAAGAATAAGGCTTAAAACCACCTTCAGCTGTAATTTGGATTTGTCCATCAGCTGATCCCGGACAACTACAATCCGTGATTTTCTTGTCTAAAGTCATTCCAGCGGGCACAATCGTTCCCGATGAATCAATCATGCCCCAAAATCCATTCACATTACTAACATGATCAAGCCTCAGTGTTTTGTAAAATGTGTCAACAGTACCTCCATTTAATTGCCAGTTTATGCCCGAGTTATAGGACTTCATCAATATGAGGTTGGAATCGGTGGTCAAATGATAAATCTCACTTTCATCATAATTGAAAATTAATTCAGCATCCCAATTACAGCTTTTATGGGCAAAAACATCATAGGATCGCCAAACTTGCTTTTTTGAATATTGCTTATTACTTCCTGTTATCCGACTTAAAATTACATTATTTTGTGGAAATGGTTGAGATAATTTGGCTGTTAATGTTAATCCAATGCCTCCAAAATCTTCCACATCCGGGTTGCCTGCAATATAGCGTGATGTCCTGATTCTTCCTTGTAACACATAGCCACTTTCTTCTTTTATTTTTCCACTATCTGATAACTCAACTGCATAATTTCCTGTATTGAAATGTCCTTCACGGTGAATGGTGATGCTATCACTTATATATAAATCGGAATGTATTAAATCAACGTATGCGAGTTTGTCGAAATGAAGGCTTGATATATAAACAAATTGCTCAGGATATATCTTCATCAAATTTGAAATATAATAATTCCCATGATAAGATGAATCAGGGATAAACAAGGTCCAGGCTGGTGGTACTACATCAATTGCATTTTGAAGATTTCCACTTACTTTATTAAACCAAACAATGCTATCTGATTGAAACCCCATTTTTGAGTTTTGGTCAGAAATATTTTTGACCCAGGTGTATGTTACTATATCTCCAGTATTACTAATTAATGTATCCCCAATGCCGGGTCCATCCGTTGTCAGCCAGCTATTATTATGCGCATGAATATCGGATTGAATATTTGTAATCAGGTTGTAGTTTTCATTGTAAGCAAGTTTGTTTTCCTGTATCAGCGTGGCGGTGGGGCCTATATTATTCTCCTGAGGTTCTCCAAACATTAATCCATTTTTGCAATAACGAAACTTGTTATTTAGGATTTTAGAATTGCTCAGGCTTGCCGGGTTTGCCGCATAAACACTCCCATCATTTCGTGCTTTGACGATCATAGCGCAACCGGCCTGATTGGAGCCTCCTAATCCACAATGAGTAAATTCGCAGGAGGTAACTGTAACATTGGTGTAACTCCCAAATTTCAGATTGATATCAAATCCTGCATTCCAATTATAATTTGTATCGATACCACAACTATCAAAAAGTAGATTTTGAAATAAACAATTGTGTAACTTCTCTGCATAAATCCCCTTTTGCTTATTTCGTTTTAAGGTCGAGTTTCGAAGTAAGAAATCAATAACATTGGATGTGGCCGGGTTATCGCAAAATATATATATACCAGCCAAACCATTATCAGAAATATTACAGCTGTCCACGATCCAGGCAATTACATCGCAACTATGGCCAATATAGATACCTGCTTTTGCATTTGAAATCATTTCACATTTGAAAAAATCCATGTCGCGTAATACGATATTGGGTCCATTCCAAAATCCATAATAACTATTATTTGCTACAACAACATTAGAAAACCTGACCTTACTGGCCATCACTGCTCCATATTGAAATTGTTGTATTCGTAAATCTTTTATATTACTGAAAATAATAGGTGCTGCACCTTGAAAAACGATGCTTAAACCAGTTCCTGTTCCAGATGATGGACTTTGTAATATCGTATTAAGGTTTGTATCGGCTACTGAACCACTTCCAAAAAGGTTCATTTGTTTGTTTATCGTCAAATATTCTTGATATAAACCGGCAGAAATAAAAACATTGTCGTTTACAGCACAGCTATCGATTGCATTTTGGATGCTTCTTTTGGGGCCATTTAAGCCACTTGTATGAGAAGAATATAATCCATTGAAGGTGTCGTTGCCGTTATATTTATCGACAAAGTAGTCCGTTGAAAAAGCTGATAATGAAAGAATCAGCAGAAATATAATATATGCTAATTTTCTGCCCATTTGCAATTCCCATAAGATGATCAAGTATCATCTATTCATTTAGTTTCTTAATCCGATTTTTGTAGTCTTTTCCTTTTAATGTTTCACCAACTACTGTTATCCCCTTTACCGATAATTCATTAAGGTATTTTGTATCAAGTGAAGTAATAATTTTAATGTTTTCATGAATGCTTCTTGCTTCATGTGATTTAGTCAGGTAACTAATCTTAACTGTTGTCGTTTGTTGTGGTTCAAGAATTAGCTGTTCACTACTAATCAACATACATTTGTCGCAACTGCTGATAAATTCTTTAATATGTATGATGGAATCACCGGAGTTTTTTAGTTCAATGGTCATCTCTTTTTTCTTTCCGATTTTCATGATATCAAAATCAATGGAATTGGATGAGATTTGAAGAGGATATTGTTTTATTTCCTTTATTTTAGGAATTACTTTTCCGTGAATATACAGTACTTCTGCTTTCGCATTTCCACCATTATCCCTATTGTAGGATACGATTACACTTTTAGCAAATTTTCTATTCTTATATCCTCTTGAATTAAATACAACTTCAATTTCGCCAGTTCCGCCAGGCATAATAGAATCTTTAGGCCATTTGGGAGTAGTACATCCACAAGAAGTTTTTACATTGGTTATTACCAAAGGCTGATCGCCAATATTGGAAAACTTAAAAGTTGTTTTCGGATAAGTGTTTACAATGACATCTCCAAAATCATGATCAGTTTCATCAAATTTGATATTGGGTTGGCAAAACACCCATGAAACGGAGAATAAAAAGATAGTTAAAATTAGTAATATGCGTTTCATAACAATAAAAAAGGGTTATACTTTTTGTAAATATAACCCTCTATTTTCTAAATCGTATCGATTATTATTTTTTCACAAAGCCCTTTATATAAAGGATGATCACTTTGTCGTTTCCATTTTCGGGAACATTGGTTGTAACAGTTATTGATTTGTGAATATTCTGTCCGCCATATCCTTTTGAATTGAAGGTGGCTTTTATTTCACCTTTTTTTCCGGGCATAATTGGTTGCTTTGGCCATTCTGGTGTTGTACATCCACAGGCTGGCTTCACATTTTTTAGCAGTAATGGAGCTGTTCCTGAATTAAAGAAAGTAAACACAAGTTCTTTGGATTCTCCTTCTTCAATGGTGCCGAATTCTGCAGCAACATCTTCAAAATAAATATCTGCTGCCTTAACTCCTTTTGATGCAGGTTTTTGAGCAAATGAAATGGAGATAATCAATAATAGAATGGTTGATACAAATATTTTTTTCATCAGGCAAGGGTTTATTGGTTTTCAATTCGCACTGGAGACTGAACTGGTTGTTCGACAGGTTCAGTTACTTTTTTTATTACATTGCCTTTGAAAAACAATACTTTTTGTGCATTCGTACCCATGTTTGTAGTCACAGAAATAGACTTATGGAATGAACGACCTCCATAACCACGTGAATTAAAAACTGCTGTAACACTACCTTTTTCACCGGGTAATATAGGTTCGCGTGTCCATTCTGAAGCTGTGCATCCACAAGCTGGCTTCACTTCTTTAAGTAAAAGAGGCTTGTCGCCAATGTTTTTAAATTCAAAAATGTGTTTGGCATAAGAACCCTCTTCAATTTCTCCAAAATCAAAAGATGTTTCTTCAAAGTTAATCTTTGGACCTCCGGTAACTTCATTGTCAGGGAGTTGGGCAAAGCTGGAACTAGCTGTAATTATTGTCAGTGCAAAGACAAGTGTAAGAACTTTTTTCATAAGGTTGTTTTTTAAAATTATTTAAAATATGTTTTTAATTTCTTTTTTTATGCAAACATGAATTTTGCAAAAACTATACCTATTAATTTAATTAAAGATCAAAGTTAGAAAATGCTTGAATAAGGAACAATTTATTTATGAATTTAAGAGATGAAGCCGACAATTATTTTTCACCATTTGAATGAGATTTGCCTCCTTGTCATAAGCAATCACATAAAGTCCAAGGTTTGTGTGTTTAAATTGATCCATTTCGTTTAATGCTTTGTTTAGTATCTGACATATCAAAATGCGCATGGCTCTTCCATGCATACAAATCAGAACGTTTTCTTCTTCCTCTCGTGATAAAATCAGGTCGATAATGGGTTTTTGCCTTTTTGCTACATCAATTGGGCTTTCTCCTCCAGGTATGGAAACAGAGGTTTTACCTGCTTTCCATTTTTTCGCCAACCTTCTCAATCTGATCCATGAAATAGGATTAAGCTGTGTACCTTCCATTTCGCCCCAATTAATTTCATTGAATTCAGCATAATGTTCTGTCGGAATTCCTTTCTCAATGAATCCTGCAACACTTTCCTGACTTCGTTTTAATGCGGATGTATAAATTTTATCAAAAGAAATATCCTTGTAAGCTTGAAAGAATAAATCTGCTTGTTCTTTTCCTTTGTCGTTTAATGATGAATCAATACTTGATCCTTGTAAGTAGCCATTTTTGTTAAAATCGGTTTCACCGTGTCGGATGATGTATAATTTTTTTTCAGTCAAAATTTAGGATTTGTGTAAATTTACGCTCATATTTTCGTTGGCAATTTAAGGATACAATAATGATAGATACCTCCGTAACATTGGAAATGCTAAATAAAACGGGTGCTAATACTTTGTCAGACAATCTTGCAATAAAGTATGTAGAACTATCTGAAGATGAACTAAAAGCACAAATGCCCATTGATCACCGAACCGTACAACAATTGGGCATGATGCATGGAGGCGCTTCTGCTGCATTGGCTGAAATGACAGGGAGTATGGCTGCTTATCTTTCTATTGATAGAGAAAAATTCTTTTGTGTTGGGCAGGAATTGAAAATCAATCATTTGAAAGCTGTTTTAGGTGGAAAAGTAACGGCCACAGCAACAGCCCTTCACTTAGGTTTTCAATCGCATGTTTGGCAAATTAAAACACATGATGAGGCTGGCGATTTGGTTGCATTCAGTACATTAACAATGGCTGTTCTTCCACTTGATCAAAAAATGAAAGCCAGAATTGGGGATATATTTAAGAAATTGATGTAAAACCCTGACAGGCATATGCGTCAACTTAACATTGTTTTTTACTTGATATTAATAACTGACAGGGTTTTGTATGCTGGAATGTTGAGTTTATCAGGCTAAACTATATTTCCAAACCTTTTTATGGGTTGAAAGACTGGCGTCTTTCTTTTTATTATTTCTCACAATCAACAGGAGGAAGACTTGCGAGAACAGGGAAATTAAAATAAATCAGAATGAGAACCAGTATTCGTAAATAATAAAACCAGCTCCCTATCGTTTTGCATCCAAACTAATAACCAATCCGCTTGTAGGTGGCATTCCCAACAACCAGTATAATTTCCTGTCAGTTTATGCGGTTTATACTCTTGTGGAAGGTGTCCGTTCAATCTTAAGAATTCGATTGCTTCTTCTAAAATTGAAATATCTAAACCTCGTTTTTTGCAACGTTTGAAATCTTTTTTAAATCTTGAAGTGTAGCCAATCCGATACATTACTTTGAGCATTGATCAATTAAATCTTTTGCATCTTTTGCGTAATGAACACGACCTTCTTTGACATCTGATAATGATTCGTCTATTCCAGAGGGTTTAATGCTAACAACTTCTTTTAATGATTGTAAAAGCGATAATAATGCTTTTCCTGCTTTTGTTCCTTCATTTATTGTGATTGTATAGGTTGCCATTGTCTTGAATTTTAATAGTAATACGAAGATACAAAACAGTCAGAAAAAAAGTTAATTGTATTTTTATTCATGGAAGTCATTCCTAGGATCATTTCTTTAAACACTACCCCTGCTAAGATTTTATGTGCTGGAATGTTGAGTTTGTCAGGCTAAACTATATTTCCAAACCTTTTTATGGGTTGAAAGACTGGAGTCATTCTTTTTATTATTTCTCACCTGCCCTTGCTGTCAGGCTGGCAAGTACTTCTGCGGAAGACTTGAGAGAACGGGGAAGTCATTAATATTAATGTAAAATCGATTGCAATTTAACCCTGACAGGGCTTGAAGCCCTGTCAGGGTTAAATTCATTTTAATTGAAACTTAATATATTTAATAGTCTCTCCCTTATCCCTAAATAATCCTTCAAAATAAGTTGGAATGCTATTGTATTCATTCAACAAATCAGATTCATGTAAGTTGTCAGTGATTTGAAGGATGCTATGTTTGTCTTTATCGAGTGTTTCTTTGGCAAATTCAAACAAAGGCGTATTATCTGTTTTAAAATGGACAATTCCTTTTTGCTGAAGTATTGTTTTATATTTATTTAGAAATTTACTTGAAATTAAACGTTTCTTCCATTTAGATGGTTTGGGATATGGATCAGGAAATGGAATCCAAATTTCAGACACTTCCTCTACTGCGAAATAATCTTCAATATTATCAATGTTAATTTGGAGGAATGCTACATTATTGAGTTTATTGTCTAATGCATTTTTCGCAGCCCTCCATAAACGAACTCCTTTCAGATCAACACCAATAAAGTTTTTATCCGGGAATTTTGCTCCTAAATTATTAGTGTATTCTCCTTTGCCACAACCAAGTTCTAATACAATTGGATTGGTGTTTTTAAAACATAACGAATTCCATTTTCCTTGCATATTTTCTGGTTGAAAATAGAAATTATCCAAAGTTGCCAGTTCCGCAAACTTCCTTTGTTTATGCCGAGCCATAAAAAAAATTATTGTCCCACAAAACTATGGACTTTTATATTTTTGTTGCACTCAAAATTTGATAGATTATGAATTATCCCGCAAATCATGAACAGGATTTTTTTGTTTCATGGCACGAAACAGATTTTCAAGCAAAAATGACCATTAAATCAATAAGTGATATGCTCATGGAATTAGCCTGGCTGCATGCAGGTGAATTGGGTTTTGGATTTGAAGATTTGGAAACACAGAGTTATTTGTGGGTATTGTCTCGCTTAAAAATTGATATCATAAATTATCCAAAATGGAGAGAGAATATTAAAGCCAAAACATGGCCGGTAGATATTCAGAAATTATTTGCCAATCGTCATTTTAATGTAAAAAATGAAAAGGAAGAAATTATCATTAATGCAGGTTCAAATTGGTTAATTATTGATAATGCTAGCAGAAGACCTGTCAGACCAGAGAAGGTTTTTCACGAAAGAGTTGTTTGGACCAATGAAAAGGCTGTTAGTGAAATTGATAAAATAGATGTTAGCGCTTGTGATGAAATGCTGTATTCCAAAAAAGTTAAATACTCAGATTTAGATTTTAATAAACATGTCATCAATTCAAAATACATTGAAATGACTATGGATGCACTATCAGAATCCATGTTGATGGCTCAAACAGTTTCATCATTTCAAATAAATTTTATAGCGGAAGGACGAATGGGAGATGAATTGCAGCTTTATTCAAATAAAACAAATGATACATTTAAAATCCTTCGGTTAGCCGATCAGAAAGAAGTAGTACACGTTCGAATAGATTGGAAATAAAACTATTGGTTTAAAAAGTGCATTGCATCAGCCACTACAAATGCACTACCTGTAATTAAGATGAAATCATCTTTGTTAGCATTTAATTCACTTGCTTTTATTGCTTCGCCCACATCAACAAAGCTTTCACCCATTAAATGATGTGTTAATGCATTTTGCTGAAGTTTGATGGCTTCCATCCCACGGGGTACATCTGGTTTTGCAAAATAGTAAATAGCTTCCTTTGGCATTAAGTTTAAAACATCATCGATACGTTTATCATCGCTCATTCCAAAAACAATATGCAACTGATTATAGGTGTAGGATTTCAATTGCTCAAGCATATAGGTAATTGCCACAGGAT
>JABINZ010000197.1 GCA_018698135.1 Bacteroidota bacterium | reverse complement strand
TTAACGGAAAGCCAACTAAAGTATATGTCTGAAAACAGATATACGGTAGATTATAAAAATGGTGAATTGATTTATAAGCAAGGCACCAAAAGCACGCATGTTATTTCCTTTGTTTCAGGTTTAGCTCAAGTCGTTCATTCTGATAATGGAAGTAATTCACTTGTCCTGAGATTGATTAAGCCACCAGAATTTATTACCGGTTTAGGTGTTTTTTTTGATGACTTTCATCATTATAGCGTTTCAACATTAAAACAATCGAGAGTTTGTTTTATTAATATTTCTGTTTTTCAAGAATTATTAGAAGAGAACAAGGAGTTTTTACGTGCATTTATTGGTGAACAAAACAAGAATCATATATCGACTTTAAATAAACTAATTTCAAGAAATCAGAAGAATAGGGAAGGGCGTCTTGCTGAAAATATTTTGTATTTAGCAAACGACATCTATGAGAGTCAAAATTTTAAATTTGAATTTTCAAAACAGTTAATTGCTGATATGACGGGAATGACCAGAGTAAGTGTTTTCTCTGTTCTGAAAAGTTTCCATAAAGATGGATTAATTGATCTTTCGAATGGAGACCTCAAAATTCTGGAACCTGATCGATTGAAAGAAATAAGCCTCTTGGGTTAATTCCTAAGCAAATAAAGTATATTGGATTTTTTACAGATTTGATTTGATAAGTTGAACCATGTGCCGAAACTCTTCCTTTGAAAACTTTAGTTTTGGTTTTTCAAAATTTAAATCCCCAATCGAATTCAACGGAACCAAGTGAATATGCGCATGTGGAATTTCCAGTCCGACTACAGCTGATCCTACTCGAACACAAGAAATACTTATGGCAAGAGCTTTGGCGATCTTCTTACAAACAAGCTGATATTTCAAATACAATTCGTCATCTAAATCAAATACATTGTCTATTTCTTTTTTCGGAATAACCAATGTGTGACCAGCTGCTATTGGAAAAACATCTAAAAAAGCCAGAAAGTTTTCATCTTCATAAACCTTATAAGCAGGAATTTCGCCTGCAACTATTTTTGAGAAAATACTTGTCATGGCCATTCAATTTATCGACTAATTTCCAGAATCTCGAGTTTGATTTTTCCTGCCGGTGCAATAACATCCACAATGTCGCCAACTTTTTGACCAAGTAAAGCACTACCAATAGGTGATTTAACAGATATTTTCCCGATTTTATGATCTGCTTCGTTTTCAGAAACCAAGAGATAGGTAAATTCTTTATTTGAATTGTGATTCATTATTCGCACCTTGCTGAGAATAAATGCTTTAGAGGTGTCGAGGTTGTTATCTTCCAGCACTCTGGCATTAGCCAAAATATTTTCCATTTTTGAAATCTTGGCCTCTAAATGCCCTTGCGCATCTTTTGCAGCATCGTATTCTGCATTTTCTGATAAATCACCTTTGTCGCGAGCCTCAGCAATTTGTTTGCTTATATCTGGTCTCTCAACTAGTTTAAGATGTCTTAACTCATCTTCAAGCTTCTTTAAGCCTTCTGCGCTATAATATGTAATTTCTGCCATATTATTAATTTGTGTGTCTGATTATATATTAATAAAACGTTTCGGGTATTAGCCGAAACGTTCACATAGTAAGTTTAACTTGGACTTTTAGAAAACTAGTCTTGCCCCAAAAGTATGAGTTCCTGCAAAATATTCTGTGAATCTGTAAGAATAGTCAACAGCAAATGTTTTATCTTTTTCAGTTCCAAAAGGTAGGTTCACTGAAAATCCTGTTGAGGGACCCGTATATACATTTACTCTTGATTCTGCATTCAGAATGCCATCTTCAAATATCATCCCACCACGAAGCATGAGAATGTTTCTCCAGCTATATTGTAATCCCAATACATATTGGTCGTTGGAAAATGAATTAGAAGTGAATGTTGCAGCTGCAGTAATTTTATGCTTTTCAGTTGCCTCTAAATAGAAATCCTGGCTTACACCAATATTTATCATAGTAGGTAATTCAAAAGCAGCAGAAGGAGTCGATACCGTTAAGGTAGGATCTTCACCTTCAAATGAACCCCTGCGAGCTAATCCATCACCATTGAAACGCATAGGTGTACCAACATTCCGTAATGAGATTCCAAATTTGGTTCTTTGTTTATCTTCATCTCCACTCAGGTCTGTCACATACTGAAGTCCGGCATCAAATGCTACTCCCATTGCTTTTGCATCAGGAATAGTTTCTGAAATAACGCGAATGGTAGCACCCGCACGAATTCTATCCGAAAACTTGTGTGCATAGGTAACACCAATATTGGTAAAACTTGGACTGTATGTTCCTATACCACCTTCAGGTTGATTCACAGTGGTAATATCAATATCACCAAAATCAAACGACATGATACTGATACCTAAGGAACCTGTTTCAGCAGCACCTACACTGGTTACAAATCCAAATGAATTGATAAATATATCTGTTCCTGAAAGCCATATAGCTCTGGAAAAAATAAATTCTGAAGTGGGAACATTCATGATTCCTGCAGGGTTAAAGCGCATTGCTTCAACGCCAGATATAAAGGATGTATTTGCACCATTCCATCCAGAGCTACGTGCCCAGGGATTAATTAATAATTCTGTTGCCCCGGCTTGTCCCACTCGATCAGGATTTCCAGCAAATGTCATCGATGTGCTGATAAGGAGACTTATAATTACTAAGCTAAGATATTTCATAACTAAAGTAGATTTAAAATTCATTAAAATGTATCAAGGTCAATAGGACGCATTATGCCAAACCACTTAAGTGTTTTGGTCCCTAATTCATAACCATTGATATGAATAATATACAATCCAGATGCTACTGGTATGCCAGCTAAGTTTTTCAAATCCCAATCATAATACAATGAATGCGTATCATCAGTCTCATCTTTCTTAACTCTTCTTACTAAACTACCACTCAAAGTGTAAATCGAAATTTCACAATGCTTAGGAAGATTAATAATCTTGACTCTATTATCCAGCTGATTTTTCTCGTAAGATGAGAAAGCATAATATGGATTAGGAACGATATTAATTTTTTCCATTGCATCTTCTCCTAATTCCTGAGAATTAGTCATTGATATTTCGGTTGTGCTAAAACGATACAATGGTAAATTATTATTTTCAGGTGTTGGAGAAGTCTTAAATGTTTGATAAGGCTTCTGTATCCTGATTTTAATCGTTGTTTCCGTTGGAATCAAACCTTGATCGAGTGATGTAAGTTTCTGATAAGGCTGTGCCATCATAACATACATTGCTTGCGACCAGAAATAAATCTGCTTAAACTGCGATGGATTGGAGTTGAAGAAATCCATATAAGATTTTCCTTCATCGTAAACAGAGTTAAATGTAAAACTATTGGTAAATCTTGGATCTGGTCTGGCTTCCATCAAATAGATATAATGCTTACCTCCCCAAATGTATTTATCAATTTCTCTGTGAGATGCAGCTGGATTCTGGAAGTTTATTGTTGGATTCCAGAGTAAATCATCTCCATTGTCTGATTTCCAGTAGGAATCTTCACCAAAAATGATATTCATTCTTTCTCCGGTTTCAAGGCTAATTGCATAACCTGGGAACCATGATCTTCCTTTTTCAGAAGTTGAATAAACGGGATCGCCATTATTATCTACATCAGTTGTATTAGCCCATGAAAAATGATCTCTTAAAGCATGTTTTTTGACATTTCCCTGTGATAAGTTTTCATCCTCAGAGGTTTCAATAACAATACATTTTGTCCATTTACTCTTATCTGATGTTAAAACCAAATCAATACTTTGTAACCTATTGAGATTATTATCACGGTAATTTGATGATAAATAAGCCGGACCAAAGGAAAAGTAACTACCTTCTTTTGCATTTCTTGCAGCCAAGCCGTAAGGTGCAATACGTCCATCGATCATTTTCTCATAAACTTCGTTTGGATCAACCCAATCTCCATTTTTCGCATCATCAATAGCTACATTGTTAGTTCCAGCTACGTTTTCAAACTTACCTGAACGAATCCAGTTGTAAGGCCAAGGAATACTTCCCATAGCTGTTGAAGGATCAGAATCTGGAATTCCGGTTAACCATGATTTTGAAATATCTTCGAACTCAATTTGAGCATCTAAATATCCATTATCATCTGTTAACGTATCATTCGATGGACCAACAACTTTATCAACTTTAATTGATAAACCCCATTCTGGGAAGATCTGTTCGTAATCCTTACCATATTTTGCATCAGATATTACAGATTTACCAGTTGTGAGATTGGTTAACATCCAATAACTTTTATAAGTAAGTTCTTCAAAGTAATCATCTGGAGTAGGTAGTAATGAAGAATCGATAAAACGAAGTTCAAAATCTGCATTCGGTATTTTAATTGGATCATACACGAAAACATTCACAGGGCCATTTCCACCTTTGTATACTGGATTAGCCATGAACTTGTTTTGTAGAATATAATTTACAGAACCTTCCGTTAATTCAAGGAACTGTCCACCATTACCGGTACCTTCAATTCGTGTAATTTCAGGTCCGTCTCCATAACTACTATGCAATTCTGTTCCATCAAATTCCGAATCGTTTTTATGTGGAATACCTACGGATACTATGATGTTTTTTCTACCTGCCAGATATTGTTCAAATTCATCTGGAGCATTGGTATTTGAATAAGCTATCAGTAAGAAATAGTATGATTTATAATTAACAAGGTCGCCCTCACCAGATGCAAAAGCATCTGTTTTTACGGAAAATGTGTGCTTGATTCCAAGGTCACCATTGTCATCAACTTTTTCAGTTGGAACAATACCCAAACCGGGAACGTATTGACGGTTAACCAATTGCTTGACACCATCTTTAATATCTACGCGGGCAACTAATCTTGCTTTATCAGGTTGATCTAATTCAGCTGTTGTAACGGTTGAATTTGCTAACTGATAAATTTGATATCCTTGAAAACCATAAAATATAGAACTACCTGTTTCAGAAATAATACTGTCATAATATTTTTCAGTAGCATATGTGTTTTCTAGAGAAAGTACCAACTCACGATCGAGTTCCTGAATGACTAAATCTGGTGCATCGGGTCCATCCAGAAGTTTGAAATTATTGTTATAAAGCTTTTGGGCTTTATCATCAGCAATAATTAACAAATCATATGAACCTGTATTTCCACCACTGGTTGCACGAGCCCAAACTACGCCTACGGTAATGAAATTAACAGCACCTGGCTTTAAAGTAAATGGACCTGAACTTTGTAAGAATCTTCTGTCGGCAGGAGCATTACCTGCTGTAATTTCTGACCAAGCAGGATTAGGCTTACGTGGATCATCAGGGAACATATAGTTGATTACACGATCTTCCCAAACATCGTTGAAGGCATCGCCTCCATAACGCATTTTTTGTCCATTTTTAAATTTACCAACTAAATAGTAATAGAAATGTATTCCTTCACTTGGATTACCTTTTAAACTCCAGTCGTTGTTATAATAAACAAACTTAGACATGATAATTTCTTCACCTTCTTCATCAATATCACCGTCTTTATCATTATCTACACCATCAAATGGATCAGCTAATGGACCCTGGAAAAAATCGATACCGATGGATGGTGGATTTGATCCATATCCCATAACACCTTCGTCAAAGTCATCGCCATTATAGCAGATTCCTAAACTACGTGTAGAATCACAACCAACATAGTCATCGTAAGCATATCCTAAATCAGCATCAGCCCATTGGCCAAAATAAACCTGACTAAGTTTGTTCTTCGAACGGTTTACAATTTTTTGCTGATAAAAGGTCATGTTGTTGATCTCATCATTGGTAGCAAAAGCAAATGCCTGAGTTTGGATTTCTAAACCAATTGATAAAGCTTCTGTCTCAGTATGTGAATTTCCTTTGTCGTTATAAACAAACCACAAAGTTTGGTCACCCTTGACATCAGGATAATCACCTTGGTAAGGATCGTACTGACCATCTTCGTCAGAATCGAAAAATGGAGCTAAATATTTTGCCTGTCCCATTCCAACATCACCATGAGCTGGCCAGTCGCGGATATTATCAGACATAATTGCGCCATTTGACTCAATATATTGATCAATTTCTTCGCGTGTAATTTGGAATATTTTATCCCACTTAATACACTCAGATTCATCAATTGATGCTGTATTTACATCCAGTGGGCCAGGAAAGAAATCCCAGCTTTCACCTTGTCTGTAAGTCATGGCAGCTGCACGAAGGTTGTTTCCATCATCGTATCCACCGATCCAGAGAGCACCAGCAAAAAGAGATGTTTTTCTTGTTTCGCCTTCTTCTGTTACTTTTGGAATTTCATACTTGGCAGTTCCTACTAAGTCCCACCACATGTCTCCTCCATTCATGATTCTGGCTCTGACATTATTGATGTCCAGATTCGCAGAAGCTGAAGCAGGATCACATCCAGCAGCAAGGCGCATGGAAGAAGCAGATGATTTCTTTTCTGCTTTTGGTACATCTTCCTTTGCTATCACCGAAAAGGTGACAAAGGCTAGTGCAGTAATCCAAATAATATGTTTTTTCATAATATATGGTATTTTATTATTCAAAAAATTAGAAGCTAATAGTTGCACCCACTCGCAATAGTCTTGGTAGACTGTAGTTGAATGGACTATTTACTTTGATATAATATTGATCATAGAATGCCTGCGATAAAGTTGCTTGTTCAACAGCTGTTATTCCATATGATGAAGATAAAAATCCGTCATCATTTGAATCGCCTGTATATCTATACAAATAATTGACATTACGAATATCAAATAAGTTCTGAACCCAAATATAAACGTTCAAATACATAAACGGTAAGGAAGTAAGGGTTGTTTGTCCTTGGTCTTTCTTGTGATAGAAATAAAAATCTCTATCCACCTTAACGTTTACATTAAATGTCCATGGATATCGTGATCCATTCATGGTTCCTTTTAATGTAGCAGATTGTCTGATACCTACTCCCTGAGTTTCTGTAACATTTCCTTGCTTCGAATAAGGACGTCCTGAAACTGATCTAATGAGGAAGTTAACACCTGTGTTTTCTAAAACTTTAACCACTTTAGTAGCACCATCTTTGGTTTTTCTCTCCCAAGTTGGTCCATTATAACCCATTCCACCTCTAAATCTGTAATCTAAAGAGCTGTTGATTGCATGACGATAGTCATTATTCAATGGGAAAGGTGTTCTTAAGTTTGGTTGACCTGCACTGATAAGTCCGGCTTGTGAAGCAGCATTTGATCCTGTTCCATCAGCAAACTGAAGTGTGTAACTGGCTAATAGTTGTAAATTGTTAGTTCTGGTTCTTCTTAAATCATATGTAATTGAAAAACCTTTTACAGTTGAAAAATCAATGTTATCAAATGTCATATAACTTCTTGGATAAGCTTGATTGATCATACGCACATTAATAAGATCTCTTGTCTCATTGTAATATGCATTCAATGAAATGGCTGACTTTTGACTAATCGCTTGTTTGAAGCCAAGTTCATAACTTGTAATTCTTTGTGGCTCTAAAGCAGCGTTATTCAAACTTGAAGTGCCTCTTTGTTCCAAATAGTAATAGTCATCTATTGTAGTGAACAATCCGGAAGTTGGTCGCTGAACCCTGATATCATAGTTAGCATAAAAGTTAGCTTCATCAGATATTGGGAAAGAGAAATAAACTCTTGGGGATAAATCAATTTGAGGAACATAGTCGGTAAACGACTCTTTTGTAAGTTTAAGTTCTTCTTCATTATCTTCAACCAAATAAGGAGCAATATTTCCTGAAGTTGTTTCCAGTGCTAATACATTGGGGTCAGTAATTTCTGAACCTGTTGCATCATACCAATTATCTCCATCTCTATATCCTACAACTTCTGTTGGATTGAAAGCATCATCAACATAAACCACATAGTCAGTACCCATATTACCAGGATGCTCTATTGATTTGCCATTGATTGTTGAAACTTCACCAATTGATCGCGTTGGGTATAAGGAATATTTGTCTTTTAATACAGCCTGATTGGCATCGAAACGGTCAACACGTAAACCAACCCTGAATATCATATCTCTAAAGAAAAATTGATCCTGAATAAATCCAGCCATATAGATAGGATTTAGAGGAGCAATTAATCGATCTTCATTGTTCAAGAAATCATCTAGTGAAGGCTTCTTGCTCAATTTATTACCTAGATAATCAAATCCATAATAGGAAACCAAACCTCTTTCCAGAAGTTCATCAGCGCTAAACATATCCAAAGAGAACATGTCGGGTGAATAACGGTCAACATTAATGAGTGATTGTTGAGTTATAGGATTTCCATAAACATCTGTTCCACCGTTTGAAATTAAGTAATCACGGAAGTTCTTATCAAATGTACTTTGAGTTCCATCATTAAGAATTGTGTAATTGATCGTATCTAAAAAGATGCTTCCTGTTTCATCAAAAACCGGCAAAGGATTTTCAGTATCTAATTGCTGTAAATGAGAATTGATTAAGGAACGCATAACAGTCCATAAATTGTTGGCACCAACTACATAATAGTTTTGCAAGCGTTGTTCATATTCAAATCCAAATGACAAAGCATGCCTGTTAACATCCATTGATGCTTTACCTGTTACTCTGATTTGATCTTCATCATATCTACCCCAAGATGTAGCATATGGTGAACCTACATTGGCCCATAAAGAATATACGTTACCTGGTCCATCACCATTTAATAAACCACCAAACTGCTGAATGGTGTTCATATTGCTGATGTCGTTATCACTTAAATCAAATAACTGAGTTGTATAATTTGAACGTGAGGAATTTAAATCGGAAGGATTAAAAACAACTAAAGTATCGCGATAGCCGCTAAATACAAAAGCTTGCTCAAGTTTGCCATTTACAGTATCGTAATCGTAACGATAAACAGGTTCCCAATATCTTTCGTAGCTTCCTAAGTAGCCATAATCAAAATAGTTTTGTTTATGGATCTCATGTTGAGATGTATTAAGCTGCTTGGTATAGTCAACCATTAATGTATAATAAGCATTACTGATTTTCAATCCTTTTTTGTCAGTGTCTGTTTTATCATCACCACCAAAGTTTAATTTTTGGAGGAAACGGAAATAACCACGGAAAGTATTACTTATTGATTGAGCTTGTGAAGCATCCCTATAATTAAACAAGGAATGATAATAGGAATAGCCACGTCCTTTTGAATGTGCAGCCATACCACCTAATGTAAGGTTGATATTTTTAGAGGGCTGGAAATCAAATTTGGTGCTTAATTGATAGCTAAAACTATTAATGTCGCTATGGGCTCTAACTTGCTCCATATCATCCTGTGTAATAAACTCAGCAGAAGGAACAAAACCAACGCCATTAGGTGATGGACTTAATGGATTTGCTTCCAAATAATCATACTTCTCGTCTTTAACCTGCCAAACGCCAGTTGGTGAAGGGCTTGGGTCTTTACGGAAGTTAAGTGTACCTGAAATCAAATATCCTAAAATTGCTTCCTGAGAAACAGTTCCTTTTTTTGCGTTATTTCTAACGATTAGGGGGCCTGAAATATTAGCTTCAAAAGTATTGTATCCGAAAGGATCAATAAACTGAGATGAAACTGCTTCAATACCTCCTGAGAATCTGTTCGAAGGTCCACGAGTGGTAATACTAACAACACCACCTGTAAAGTCACCATATTCAGCAGAAATACCACCGGTTATGGTATTGATTTCAGCAATCATTCCCTGAGGAACACCTGAGAAACCACGAACACGAACTCCGTCAATGAAATACACTGTACCTTCGGCTCTCTGTCCTTTAACACTACCGCCTTGGACACCAGCTGTAAGTTCAACTAATTCTCCAACACTTCTGGTCGGTGCTTTTCTGATTTCATCCCTACCCAGTCGATTACCACTACTTTCTTCAACATCAACCAATGGTTT
>JABINZ010000196.1 GCA_018698135.1 Bacteroidota bacterium | reverse complement strand
CGTAGCGGTTCTTGGACCTTTTTGTTAATGTATATCGAAAATGTACGCTCTCGTTAATCGTAGCTTGAAGCTACGAAGCATCTGAAGGTTCAATAGTGCTTAATCTCGGCCTTCAGATCCTTCCTTGCTGCCCGAATGAATTCGTTCAGGCGGGCGTTCAGGATGGCAGAAACCTATAATATTCGAGCATTATTTCACAGTGTGAAGGCACACAATCTGAAAAAATGCTATTACAATCTCACAAGTGGCACATGATAAATGCCATTTTCTCCAATTACTTTCATCCAATAAACTCCCTTTGACTGATTACTCAGGTTGATTTGAGTTTTGGTTTGTGTAATGTGTAACTCCCTAATTAATTGACCTTTACTTGAATAAATCTGAATAATGGCATCGCTATAATCGACTAACTCAATATAGAACATTCCATCCGATGGATTTGGATAAACAAGAATGCTGTTTTCGATTTGTTCATTCAATCCTGATCTTACATAATACAATCCGTCCGACTCATCCGACAAACAGCCATCTAACTCAGTAATTAAACTGAAATTTCCACTCTTTGGAGCAATGATCAATTGGGTAGTTAAACTCAGGAGTGTGTCATTTAAATACCAATTATAGCCATCAGCCAGTGTGCTGCTTTCTAAACTATCAATTCCGGTAATCAGAATTGCTGGTTTTGGTGGTAAAGGCTTTACGGTCACTTTTGTAATATCTGACTCAGAGCTTTGACACATATTACTATCAATCACATGCAAACTAAAACTACCATTTTGAGAAATTGTTCTTTCTTCATCTCCATTTGCATCAGACCAGACATAGCTTGTGTAACCATTTGGTGCAGTTAAAACCACACTATCCCTTTCACAAAAAGTTAATGTCCCAGATGCAGTAATAGTGGGTTTTGCCGGGTTTGGAAATACAACAATAACAACTGTATCTGACATCTCACTCTCACAGGTGTTTGAATCAATAACTGTTAAACTGAACAGACCACTTTTACTAATTAATTGTTTCAGGTTTGAATCTCCATTCGACCAATTGTAGTGTTCATAATCAATGGGAGCTTCAAGAGTTACAGTATCTCCCATGCAAAATTCATTGTTCCCAAAAAGTGTAATTATTGGTTTAGGAGGATTGGTATAAACGGTAACAATAAAAGTGTCAGAAAAAGGGCTAACGCATGTATTTGCATCTAAAACTTGTAATCTATTAATAGAAGACTGACTTACATAAATGTCGGAATTATGCGACCCGTTGGTCCATAGATAATCAGGATATCCGCTAGGAGCAATCAGCTGAATACTATCTCCCTCACAAAATTTTGTTTGCCCTGAACTCGTAATTTGTGGTTTGGGAGGCCTTGGTAGCACTGTTACATTGGCAGTTGCTTTAGTAACACATCCGTGAGGATTGGTAACAATTATTCGAAATCGACCAGTGGTATCGGCCACAAAAACAGCTGAAGTTGAAATGGTATCGGGAGCTGGAAGAGACTTCCACACATAGGAACAACTTGTGTCGGTGCCAGCAACATAAGTTGCACTACCTCCCTTACAAAAAGTAGTGTCATTTGCCAAATTAATTACAGGATAGTCCATCACAAATACAGAAACAGTATCCGTATCAGAGCAACTGTATTTGTCGGTAACTATGAGCTGGTAATCTTTGGTGGTCATAGCAGGAAAAGTGATTGACTTTTTATTAAATACCCCCTCCCAAATGTAGCTGACACCACCTGATCCGCTTAATGTTACAAAATTTCCGGTACAAACGTACTTATCAATTCCTGCATTGGCTACAGCATCGATGAATTTGAATTGTATTGTATCGGAATAAGTGAAACTACCATAGGTAACAGTAATGCCGATTTTATGTGTCCCAAACCCATAGCCGGATGAGTCAAAAGTGATTATCCTGCTGGTAGGCCCAGTTGACCATGCATAGGATTGAAAGCCACTTCCGGCATCAATGCTCACAGTTCTGCTGGCACAAAATACAGTATCATCGGGCAAAATGTTCATGTAATACTCATCGCAACCAACATAGGGTTTGTTCAGATCACGGGCTTCACCATCAATATCAACTACTACTTCTGAAAGTGGATTCCCAAAGTGCATCATGGTATCCTGTATATGCATACTATCAGCTAAGAATTTTACATTTCTGGAAAGGGAGTTAGCATCTTGGTTTGAATAGGTTTGCCAGGCAGAAAGGGTGGAGTAAGTTGTAGTTCCAACTTTTGCAATGGCATTGCCTTTAATATTATTGTTGTCATATTTACTAATTAAAGAAGAGTATTCGTGAATATATACAAAGCTATTTGTTGCATTACTATTATTTATAAGAATATTATTGTAAATATTGGGTTTTGAATAACGTAGAGAAATACAAGAATTATTCAATCCACCATTAACAATTACTGTATTGTTATATATTCTGGCACTATCTGAATCACAATAGATTCCAGTACATTTTCCTTTAACATAATTATTATAAATTAATACTTTTGACGATAATGTTGCTCCTACTGCATATATTGCTCTACACCCATTAGTGGTATGTGGGTTATAAAGTTCTGTAATAATATTTGAATGAATCTGAATGTTGTCAGAATAAAAATGAACATCAATACCGCTAAAAAAATCACCACTGTTATCTGGATTAATGATATTATTGGAAATTAATGTATTTGATATATACTTCCCAAATATAGCCCCTCCATATTGATGCTTGAAATAGTTGTCAGAGATAATATGACCAGTTTCAGGTGTGAATTGATCAATGCCTAATAAAGTGATTGCATAACTTCCCAAAATAAAATAATTATTGCGAATTTCCATACAGGAGTCATTTGTATTTGGTGAATAAATAAGGTCTTTTCCACCAGTCCAATTTGAAGCACCTGAAAATTTACAATTCAAAACATGTGCATGATGAGCACCGTTTTCTAATACCAGACATCTGTGATTATAGAGTGTTCCAGGAGACGAAAAAGATACTTTATAAAACGTAATAAAATCAGCTCCATATAATTGTACAATAAAATTTTCCGCAGAAGTTTTGTTAGAGTTTATTAAGATAACAGAAGAACTATCATTATTATAAGAGGTAAAAGTAATTCTATTTGTTGCTGAAGCTCCACTAATTTGAGGGATGATAATTTTTTCATCATAAGTCCCAGAATATATCCTGAAAACAACTGGTCCACTAACTCCTTTGGTTTTTAAGGCATTTACAGCACTCATGACTGTTTTATAAGTTGGTGCATTTTTACCAATGAGATATGTGCCGCTCATTGTTTGAGAAAAGCAATTTGTAGTAAGCAATAAAATGCTAAGCGTATAGAGAAGTTTCTTCATGGTATTTTGTTTAGTGTTTTGTGCGTAAAAATTGTTGTTTGTTGTTAAGAATTTTTGCTTTTTGTTTTGTTTTGTTTTGTTGAAAAGCTTACTAACGAAATATAGTTATTTAAAAGATTTGTATGGGTTGGTTTTTAAAAAAAGCTTGTGTTTTTGGTAGTTTGAATTTAACTCATCCTTGCTTTCGCTGAAGCTTCAGCAGAAGCAAAGCCCTAACCCCTTCTCTGAAAAATCAAAGAAGGGGAATTGATCCTACTTCAAAACTAGAAATTGATATATTATTAATTGGAGTACTGACTGTCCAAGTTGTTAGTAGCTTGGAGCTGTGAACAGCCGAGGAATGCCAATAATTTTCTGTCATACCGACCTGCGGGAGGTATCTGATGGCCGAGTTTAAGCATTTCAATTAGGTTTGTTTCCTGCTCTTCGTTAGCGGATTCTTCTCCCGATAAATCGGAATCAGAATGACAGTAGCTATGGAGTGAGTGTGAATGCCTTTTCTGGCTCAAGTTTGCAACTTGGGCCAAACGTATGCATTTGAAGGAGTTTTTCGTTCATCACTGTCCTCTGCGAGAGACAGTGATGGGACAAAAACTGGTTCAAGGATTAGCGCAGCGGTGCTTGGACCTTTTGTTAATGTATATCGAAAATGTACGCTCCGTTGTTCGTAGCATGAAATTAACTCATCCCCTAACCCCTTCTCTGAAAAATCAAAGAAGGGGAATTGATTCTACTTCAAAACTAAAAATTGATACACTAGTAATTGGAGTACATACTGTTCCCTTCTTTACGTAGTAGAGAAGGGCTAGGGATGAGTTACTTTTACCTCGTTAATCGTAGCTTGAAGCTAGGAAGCATCTGAAGGTTCATTAGTGCTTAATCTCGGCCTTCAGATCCTTCCTTCCTGCCCGAATGAATTCGTTCAGGCGGGCGTTCAGGATGACAGAAACCTATAATATTCGAGCGTTATTTCACAGTGTGAAGGCACACAATCTGAAAAAATGTAATTTCAATCTCACAAGTGGCACATGGTAAATGCCATTCCCCCGTTGTTCTTAGCTTCAAGCTACGAACAGCACATGAATATATCAGGATTGGAAATATAGCCGTGGGTTTAAACCCTCAGCTAAGCGGTGTGAGGTTTAGCTAGGATTCGATAAACTAGTTGTACTCCGAAATAATTCCACCACTCATACGCAAGAGGTCTGTTTTGCTTTGAACTAAATTATATCGTGCTTCCAACTCACGAAATGCGGTGTTTAAAAAGAGTAATTGAATATCTCTCAAATTAAAGGAGTTTATGGCTCCGGCTTTGAATTTTTCTTCAGAAATATCCAGATTCAATTTGGTGCTTTTAATGTTTTCCTGTGCAACAGATAAAAGTTGTTTTCGGATGTTGTAGAGATCGTATTGGGTTGTTAACTGAATTTGCATACTTTGCTTTAACTCATCCAATTGAAGATTTCCAATGTCTTCGGTAATGCGTGCATTGGCTATGGCTCTGCGGGTTTTTCCACCATTGAATAAATTGAAATTTAAGGAGAAATTAACATAATAATCGTAAGCATCGCCTGTAATGGCATCCAATCCTTTGTATTTTAAACGTGAGCTGGCAAAGTCATATCCTGAGGACATACTCAGTGAAGGATATAGTCCGCTTTGTGAAAGTTTAATATTGTTTTTTAATAATTGCTGATTGATATATTGATTCTGCAATGTTTTGTTGTTTGCAAACATATTATTGCTCAAATCGTCAAAACTAAAAGTTGACTCAGCGTTTGAAAATTCATCGCTTAAGCTATATATTGTTTTGGCATCAACCGCCATGAGTAAATTCAAATTCATATTAGCCGTGCGTACCGCCATTTGTTGCAAAAGGAAAGTAGACGAATCGCTTAAATATGCATTTTGAGCTTGTAGTACATCATAAGTAACAGCACTACCAAGGTCTTTTTTTGCTTGCATATAGTTGAAACGATCTCTCGAAAGGGTCATAATTACTTCCAAAATATCGAGCTTCTCTTCTTCCATCAGCACTTTATAATAAGCTAGGATAATTGCCTGAATGGTGTTTTCAACAACCAAAGCAGTTGTGCTTTCTGAATTTTCTTCCAACAATGCCAAGTTCTTTTTCGACATTTGAACAGCAAATCCTCCAAACAATAACCAGTTCATACTTATGGCAGGCGATAAAATATTTGTATTGTATTCCTGAACAACACCAGTTAATTGGTTGGGTCCTTCATCATACCTATTCGACTGAAAAGCGTTTAAGCTTAAACTAGGGAATAAACCCGCTTGTCCCCAGCTATTATTGTTTTTTGCTATTTCTAAACTGCTTTCAGTAATTTTTATCTGGTAGTTATTTTCCAAGCCTTTTTTAATGGCACCGGCTAAAGACAAATTTTCTTGTGCACCAGCAGATATAAAAAGGAAAGGCAGTAAAAGGAAAAAACTATATTTGAAAATATTCAATTTCATAATCTTGTTCTTAATCAATATTAATACTATCGTGCTTAAAAGCTTTGGTAACGTTTTCTCTACTTGGTTTTGTACCAGTCCACATGTATTTCAACCACACTTTAAAGTCGTTTAATAATAATATCATTGCAGGAAAGAATATTAGAATAAAAAGTGTTCCGATAAATACTCCGTAAGCTAAAGAAACAGCTAATGGCACCAGAAATTGAGCCTGGAAACTCCGTTCCAGAATAATTGGATATAAACCAACCGTAGTTGTTATTGTTGTAAGAATAATAGCTCTAAATCTTGCTATCCCAGCCTGATGAACAGCTTCTTTAACTTTAATCCCTTCTTTTACCAAAGAGTTAAACTTCTGTAAGAAAACCACAGCATCGTTAACTATAACTCCTGTGAGTGCAACAATTCCCCACACACTAAGCATTGAAACAGGTATTCCTTCTATTCCATGACCCCAAAGTGCTCCTAATATACCCAATGGAATCATTGCTATAATAATAAGCATTTGACTGAAGGACTTAAAGTGAATCATGATGATTAACAGAATAAGTAAAAATGCGACACCATATGATTTGCCTAAACTGGCTCCTGAATCTTTACTTTCTTTTTGTTGACCAAGATATTCTACAGAAACAGTAGGAAACTGAGCAAGCATTTCGGGAACAAACTCATCCTTAATCATCGCATTAATGGGTACAGTAGGTTCTTTTGGATCTTTAACGCCAGCTGTGATATTAATTACCCGTGAACCATTGTATCTATTGATGCTAACGGGGCCACGGTCAATGGTATAATCAACCAATTCACCTAATGGATATTCTCCTTGAGGAGTTTTTATTTTAACTTTTTCAAGCTGACCGAGAGTTAATCGATCATCCTGAGGATAACGGACCCAAACTCGTAATTCATTTCGTCCTGATTGTAAGCGCTGAGCCTGACCGCCAAAGAAACCCAGCCTGATCTGGTTGCTAATTGTTGCATAATTGAGTCCTAAAACGTAGGCTTTAGGTTTTAGTTTAATTCTAACCTCTTGTTTACCGATTACATTGTTGTCATTAACATTATTAACGGCATCAATCTCACTAATTTTCTCTTTAAGGAATTCTTTTGCAGCTTCTAATTCCTCATTATTGTTACTTAGTAAACTTATAGAAATTGGATCACCAAATGTATTTCGGCCTGCAACTGTAAATTTTTCTGCTTCAGGAACTTCACCTATTTGTTCTTTTACACGATTTACTACTTCAAAACTTGTAATACCTGTATTTTCAAGATCGCGTAACATGACCATGATATTGCCTGCATGAGACCCAATTTGTTGCCCACTAAAAGAATTCCCGACACCTCTAAAGGTATAATCTACATAATCTATAGTGTCATTAAAATCTTCTTTTAAATCCTCATTGACTTCCCAAATTGCTTCCTCAAATCGAATTAAATATTCTTCAGTTACTTTTTCTCCAGTTCCTGGCTTAAAAGCAATATCCACATTAAATTGATCGAATGGGATGCTAGGGAAAAAGGTCATTTTAATCAAACCTCCTTTAAAGAGCCCAATAGTAATCAGTACCAAGGCAATAGGAATGGTCATAAAAATAACCCTATTTTTTAATACAAAATGTAAGAAACGACCATAAACTTTCAGTTTTACATAGCTAATTCCCTTTTCAACCTTAAAACGGAAACTTCCTTTTTTTAACTCACGTCTGTCTTCTCGTAATACCCATTTATGGCCTAAGTGAGCAGGTAGAACAAGAAATGCTTCAACAAGTGAAAATGCGAGACTAAATACAACTACAAACGCAACATCATGCATCATCGACATCATTCCTTCCACAAAAAAGAGTGGGGTAAAGGCAATGATAGTTGTTGCAATTGAAGTGACAACTGCAGGGATTACTTCCATAGCACCATCAATAGCTGCTCTTTTCGGACTCTTTCCTTTTTCGAAATGGGAAAAGATATTCTCGCCAATCACAATTCCATCGTCAACCAATATTCCAATGACTAATATCATCCCGAATAAAGAAATCATATTGATTGTTATGCCATACATATTTGCCATTACAAACATGGCCAGAAAAGAAGCCGGGATACCCCATGCTACCCATGCAGCCAATCGAAAATTCATAAAAAATCCCAAAGCAATAACGACTAAAAGTAAGCCAATACCACCATTTTTCATTAGCAGGCTTAATCGTGCTTTCAGGTTTTTAATAAAGCTATAGGTAACAACTAAATCAACTGATGGATGTTTTTCGTTGAATGTTTTTGCATATTCTGTTATGTAAGCATTGATTTCTCCTAAATCTTCTTCAGGTAATTTATTAATGTTAAATGAAATTGAAGGCTTCCCATTCATAAATGATTTCCCGGGTCCTTCAGCAAATTGGAGATTGATTTCAGCAACATCCCTAATTTTAATTAAATCACCATCTTGGCTTGCACGTAAAATAATTTCTCCTATTAAATCAGGATCAACAGTTCTGTTTCTGGTTCTAATCAGAATTTCCTCTTTATCCGATCTTATCAAACCTCCTGATAGGTCAATATTATTTTGAGCAATTGCATTTGAAACATCATTAAAAGTTAAACCATAGCGTAATAGTGTTTCTTCTTTTGTTTCAATGGATATTTCAAGTTCAGGAACACCCTGAACGGTTACCTGAGAAAGAACTCCTGAATTAAGAAAATCATTTTCAATTTCATCAGAGAGTAATTTTAACGTAATTAAATCAACATCACCTGATAAGGCCATGAATCCAGCCATAGACCGGGGTCGTTGTTTATAGACAATCGGCTTTTCAGCATCTCTTGGAAAAGATACAATTCCGTCAACTGCATTTTTAACTTCTAAAAGGACATCATCAACATCATATTCTGAGAAGATTTTAACGTTTATAGTCGTAAAATTTTCTGAAGAAGTGGATGATATTTCTTTAATCCCAACAATACTTCTTAAAGCTTCTTCAACCCGAATGGTAACACCTTCTTCCATTTCTTTTGGTGAGGCGCCCGGATAAGCCATTGTAACAAATAAATCTTTTGATGGCCTTTCAGGGAAAAAGGATAGTTTTAAGTTGAGAATACTAATTAAACCTGCGATAAGAAATACGGCAATTGCAAGGTTTGCATAGAAGGGATATTTTACAAAAGTTGATACTAACTTTTTCATTTTCTAAAATTTAAATGATCACTTGGTTTTTAATATGTCAACTTCAGTTCCTTCTACAGGATTAATCAATGGTTCAACAATAAGTTTTGTTCCTTTCTTTAAACCTGAAAATAAGAGTGTATGGTTATATAGCTTGTGAACTACAATTTCTTTCTTTTGTAGTTTGCCATCATTTACAATGTAAACTTCATTACCATTGGAAACAGCATTTCGTGGAATTTCCATTACATTCTCCAATGATATCCCTTCAAAATATGCTCTTAAATATTGCCCTCTATACAGAGGATCGTTTGCATCAACAGGTAGTTTTACAAACACACTAATTGATTGTGTTTGTGCATCTACAAAACTTGAAATTCGGCTTACAGAACCAGACCATTTTTTTGATTTTTCTTCATTTTTAACAATAACCGGACTTCCTACTTTTAGCCATTTTACATCAGCTACACTTACAGGTACTTCTAATTCCAATTCATCTGTACGAATAATGCTGGCAAGTCGGCCTCCTGGATTTGCAATAGCGCCTACTTCAGCATATACGTTGGTGTAAACTCCATTGAAAGGTGCGTATATCGTATATTTCTTCAAGCGAATTTCCGAACTCTGAATAGTGAAATAATCTGCTAAAATGTTTCTGCTTGAAACAAATATTTTCTCTTTAGCTGATTTGGTGTCAGGAATTGTAGGCAAATCTTTATCTATTTCAATTGATTCAAAGAAAGTACTCCATTGGGAATAGTTTACAGGAAAATCAATTTTTAAATCAGGAAGAATATTAGCCAGTGAAGTTAAGAACCTGCTCTTTGCAGCCTTAAGTGCTAATTCTGCCTCTTTGTCATAAATGTTTAGCAAAACACTACCTTTCGAAAACTTCTGTCCTTTTTTCAATGGCACATTTCCAGCGAGTATCATTCCTTGCACTTCAGCACTTAAATCAATAAAACTTTTTGATTCCAATCGGCCTGTAGCTTCAATTAGTGTAGCTAAGGTATCATATTTTACAATTTCCACTTTCACATAGCGCTTGATATTCTTATGTTCAGCAGATTTAGTCTCTTTTTTCATCTTGGATAATCCCTGCATGGCAAATACAGCTACTACAAGAATTCCGATGACAATTAAAATAAGGTATAATCTTCCTTTATTCATTTTAAATTAGGTTTTCTGGATGTTATCAAAAAGAACATTAGTAATTGGAGTTCATTATATTGGACAAAATTATATCGATTTATTGCGATAATGTTTTTGAAATTTTCATTATTACAAATTGTTTAAAATCAATCTCTTTAACTTAGCAATTCTGATGCAAAAGAACAATTAATAATTATGTTTTTGCAGATTAATAGCAAATGTATAATGTTACCTAATACTATTCGCGAATTATGTGGTGAATAGCGAATTATTATAGGTGAATGTCAATACTGACTTCCAACTAATTAATAATATTGGAATAAGAAGTAAAGAAAAGCATCACCTCATATTCCTAAATCCATTCTCCACTTCATAGGAGAGTTTTTCAAAAACTTCATCAAAACTTCCTTCACCATTGATTTTAATTACGCCATGAATTTGATTGTATTTGGCTATTACAGGAACTGTTTTGGTTTCATGTTCCTGCAGTCTCTTCACAATTTTTGATGTACTGGTGTCATAGGGCATACATCGGTCGGTTTTGCTTCTGGCATCAAGCCGATTTATTAATTCAAGTGTAGGTACTTCAATTTCGATGATTTGAGATTTAGCCGTTCCATGTTTTTTAAGGAGTCCATCTAATATATAAGATTGCACCAGCGTTCGTGGAAAACCTTTGAAAATGAATCCTTTAATGTTTCGGGAGTTTTCCAGCTTCTTTTCAATAAGCTGAACAACTATTTCGTCAGGCACCAATTGACCACTGTCGTATAGGTCTTTAATTTTTAACCCTATTGGTGAATTCTTTTTTATTTCCTGATCCAGCATAGGGCCAGTAGCAACATATTCTAAATTATACTTTTCAGCTAAAGCTTTTCCCTGCGATCCTCTTCCTGAACCCGGATAACCAAATAAAACAATGTTTAGTAAACGCTTGCTTAGTTCTTCCTGAATTATGATCTGAATATCCTTTTGTACCTTTTCAATACTTTGGTTTCCTTTAACTTCCCTGTATATTTCTCTTTCTTTGAAAAACTGCAAAACAGGTAGCGTTTTTTCATTGTATTCGCTTAATCTATTTCTGATTACCTTTTCATTATCATCTGATCGTCCAGAAGTTTTTCCACGATTTAATAATCTGTCGATTGACACTTTTTCGGGAACATCCAGATTAATGAGGCAATTAAGCGAAGTGTTTAACTTAATCATCAAGCCTTCCAGAATATAAGCTTGAATGTAAGTTCTGGGAAAACCATCAAACAAAAAACCGTTTGAATCGGGATGATCGGTAATCGTTTTTTCAATAATCTGAACAATAATCTCATCTGAAACAAGACCACCGGCAGCAATTACATTTTTTGCTTCTTTACCTAAATCTGTATTTTCTTTCATTTCTTTTCGGAGTAGATCTCCCGTTGAAATATAAAACAGATTGTATTTTTTAATCAGAAATTCTGATTGTGTTCCTTTACCAGCACCCGGTGGGCCAAATAATGCGATGTTTAACATGGTTTAAATTTGATATTAAATTTACTAATTTATTTTTAAGGATATTTGCAATAATGCAAATAAGTTAAGGAAGTAAATGATGGTTGAATCTAAGAAACAACAAGCCGAAAGCCTGTATCTTATTCTTGGTGCTTTGTTTATTGCTGCATTGGTTAGCGGAAATTTAATCTTTCAAAAATTCTTTCATTGGACCCCTTTTGGAAAATATACGTTTGAATTATCTGTTGGAATTCTTCCTTACCCCATTACTTTTTTAGTAACCGACATCATTTCAGAAGTATATGGCCGGAGGCGAGCTAATAAAGTTGTTTTAGCTGGCCTATTTGCCAGTGTTTTTATGTTACTGATTATTGTAATAGCCAATAAAGTACCTGCAACAATTTGGTCTCCTGTTTCAGATATAGAGTTTAATAAAGTTTTTGGTTTAACATTCGTTGCAGTTGGTTCTTCTATGGCTGCTTACCTACTGGCTCAATTTATTGATGTTCAGCTATTTCATTTCTGGAAGAAACTGACAAAAGGAAAACATCTCTGGCTAAGGAATAATGCATCAACCATAAGCTCACAGTTTATCGATACATTTACAGTCATTTTTCTATTGTGTTCATTTGGTGCAATTGAATGGACAATGTTTAGCAAATTGTTGATTTATGGATTTGTTTTTAAAGTGTTTATTGCTTTCCTCGATACACCAATTGCTTATTTGGTTATCTACAGCATCAGAAAATACTTTGGATTGAAAAAAATAGGGGAAGAGCTTGATTTCTAGTATAAATGAACTTTTGATAGATTAAAAATACGCCTATTTCAATTAAACCCATTTTTGAGAATAATCACTAAATTTTCATCGAAATGTTTGGTTATTATTGCATTAGATAATATACATTTGTGTAAATACGATTTAAGAGTTTAAATAGATTAAACTTATTTGTCTAATAGTTAAAAGTAAAATTAAGTAGATATGGTAAGAAGAACACTTATTATGGGTGCAGCCGGAAGAGATTTTCACAATTTCAATGTTTTCTTCCGTGGTAACAAAGATTATAATGTGATTGCATTTACTGCAACACAAATTCCTGGAATTGATGATAAAAAGTATCCTGCCGAATTAGCTGGTGCTGATTTATATCCAAATGGGATTCAAATCCATCCTGAGGAAGAACTGAAACAAATCATTGAAACTGAAAATATTGATTTAGTAGTATTTGCGTATAGTGATGTTACATATCAAAGAGTTATGAGTAACTCAGCTATTGTAAATGCAGCTGGAGCCGATTTTATGATTATGGGTGCTGATAACACCACTGTTGAAACTGATAAACCAGTTATTTCTATTTGTGCTTCACGGACAGGCTGTGGTAAATCACAAACTACACGTAGAGTCATGGAAATTCTCAACGAAAGAGGACTTAAAGCCGTTGCTATTCGTCACCCAATGCCTTATGGTGATTTAGTTGCTCAAAAAGTTCAGCGTTATGGAGAAATTGCTGACCTGAAAAAGCACAAATGTACTATCGAGGAAATGGAAGAGTACGAACCACATATTACAAGGGGAAATGTAATTTATGCTGGTGTTGACTACGAAGCCATTGTTAGAGAAGCTGAAAAAGAAGCTGATGTGATTGTATGGGATGGTGGAAATAATGATATTCCTTTCTACCGCTCAACAACTAAAACAATTAAAATTGTTGTGGTTGATCCATTAAGAGTTGGACATGAAATGGCTTATCATCCTGGTGAAACTAACGTTCGCATGGCTGATATTGTTGTGATTAATAAAATTGACTCTGCTACATTAGAAGATATTTCTGAATTGAGAGATAATGTTAGATTTTTGAATCCTTCAGCAAGAATAGTTGAGGCTGCTTCACCACTTACAGTTGACAAACCAGAATTAATTGAAGGTAAGAGATGTTTAGTTGTTGAAGATGGACCAACCTTAACTCACGGTGAAATGGATTTAGGAGCTGGTGTTGTTGCTGCTCTTAAATTGGGTGCTTCAGAATTAGTTGATCCACGACCATTTGCAGTTGGTGAAATTGCTGCTACATTCGAAAAATATCCTGATATTGGTATGTTATTACCAGCAATGGGATATGGTGACCAACAAATTAAAGATCTTGAAACAACTATCAACAATACAGATTGTGATGTAGTTGTTATCGGAACACCTATTGATTTAAGAAGAATTGTGAACATCAAGAAAGATGCAGTTGTTGTTGAATACAATCTGCAAGAGATCGGTGATGTGACACTTGATAAATTAATTCAGTTGTAATAACTGATTATCAACACAAAACGAGAGTAGAGGATTATCTTTGCTCTCGTTTTTACTTTTAAAGAACTATTAACTTGATTATTATTAGAAGAATAATAGAACAGTAGAACAATAGAATAGCGAATTAGGAAGTAAAAAGAATAATAGAACAGTAGAACAATAGAATAGCGAATTAGGAAGTAAAAAGAATAATAGAACAGTAAAACAATAGAATAACGAATTAAGAAGTAAAAGGAATAATAGAACAGTAGAACAATAGAATAACGAATTAGGAAGTAAAATGAAGGAGTATAAAAATGATCTTGAAGAAAGGCTAATTGACTTTGCTGTCGAGATTATTTATTATATTGAAGTAATTCCAAATACCAAAGCAGGTAATCATTTAGGTGGACAATTATTGCGATCTGGAACATCACCAGCATTAAATTATAGTGAAGCCAGAAGTGCGGAATCGAAGAATAATTTTATTCATAAAATGAAGGTATGTCTAAAGGAATTAAGAGAAACTTATAATTGTTTGAGAATTCTTTTTAAAGCAAACCTTTTTAAAAATGAAGTTCAGATCAAATCATTGATTCAAGAAGCAAATGAACTAATTTCAATATTTGTTAAAAGTATTGAAACAGCCTCAAAAGGGAGTAAGAACTAAATCTTCAATCAAATGTTCGCTATTCAATTGTTCAATTATTCAAAATGAAAAAAGAATATTAGAACAGTAGAATCATAGAATATCGAATTTAGAAGTAAAGAGAATAATAGATCAGAAGAGCAATAGAATATCGAATTTAGAGAGGGTGTAAATTAAACTCTGTCCAAAATCGTAAATTTGATTATGGATCAGAACTATTTAGACAATTTAGAAGAAAAAGCGCTAGAACAGTTTAAGAGTGGGAAGTCGCTTTTTGGAAAAGATGGAGCGTTTGCTCCATT
>JABINZ010000195.1 GCA_018698135.1 Bacteroidota bacterium | reverse complement strand
TAGGGCTTTTTGTAATTTCATACTACAAATATACAATCTATCGCGCTGATTAACAGGTTCTTGGATTCGTTTTTTGCTCGTGTTTATCCACATTTACCATGCAACGGTCTTGTATTGAGAGACTTATTGCAAATAGTGCAATTATAATCTTCAATTTATTATTTTTTGGATTTTAAATAAATGATTAATTATTTACATATCATCAATATGGACAATAAAGAGCTTGAGTAGTCATATTTGCAAATACTTAATATGTGATGTGTGGATATGATTTGCGAGGGATATGCCTAAAAAGAGTATACATACAGCCTGATAAAACTTCCTGATATTAGAATTAATAAAAGACGTATAAAGAAAATAATAAAAGCAATCTCAATTTATAGGATAGCTTTTGTTTTTGGGGCTGAGAACCAGTGACCTATTTCCATTTGCTATTCAGTTTAAAAAAGTCTTCTGATTTGTACCTTGCCTGTTGAAAAACAGATTTATTTCGAAAGACACAACAAGTATGAGACATATTGAGTGAAATCGAATCTTGATGTTTAAATCAGATAATTGGAATGTTATGTCTATTTAAGGCAACACTGACATTATAAGAAAAGACTCTAAACCTCAAATTTCAACCTCAATTCTTCAATGCTTTCAGGTGATCCAACAACTGTGATAATATCACCTAATCTAAGTCGGGTATAACCATGGGTTACTACGATATGTCCGTTATGGTTTACTGAAAGTATTAGAACATCAACCGGCAATTTTAAATCGCGTAATGAAATACCATGATAGTCTTTATCAAGTATTTCAATATCTTCAGTATCATGTTTCTCATCCATCCCCAGAATCATAGAAGTCGCAAGAGGTGCACGTACAAAATGATCTAGTAAACCAACCATTGCTGTTGCAGGTTCAACAATTAAAGCTCCCATTTCATGAAATTGATTAAAGAATGATCTGTCATTTAACTTCACAACTATTTCTTTTGTTCCAATATTCTCATACACTAGTTCGCAAATTTTAAAATTTTCTTCATCAGAAAGCATCAACACTATCGCTTCTGCTTTATCGGTTTCCAGTGTTTTTATTGCATTCAGATTTAATTCATTAATAAACTCAACATAAACATCTGAAATATTATTAACATCATCACTTTTTCTTAATGAGGCTATTTTAACCCCCCAATTATGACTTTTGAGTTGTCTTGCCAGTGCAAGAGATTGGTCATCCAGTCCAAATATTATTACATCTCGTTCACCATCAAATACGGGTGTTTCAGCCCTTATATGGGCTTCGCCAATATAAGAAATTACCCATTTAAATAGAGGGGGGCCAACAAACTGGTTCAATACAATTACTGCCATAATTATTGTAGCAAATTCGGCTCCCCAACCATTAAATTCACCAGCAATTTCTGTAGCAAGACCCAGCCCAATTCCTGCCTGTGTTACATAGGGCATCCAGCCAATGCGTTTATAAATTGGAGGATCACCTGCCATGATTCCACCGATGTAAGCACCTATTATTAAGGTAATTAACCTTACAGCAAATAACACTAAAGCAATTATCCAAACCTTCGCTAAGATATCAAGTGACAACATGGCTCCAACAAGCGTAAAAAAAGCTACATAGATCATGGGGCCTGAATCATGTAAAATTTTCTGAAATTCATGTCGGTACTTACTGTAATTAGTTACTAAAAAGCTTGCAACAATACATATAAGCAAAGGTTCAATGTGTAATTCAAATTGTAAGTAGGTGGGACTAATATCTCTTATTAAATGCGTAAAAATGAATGTTCCGTATCCTGTAACCAGAATAATTACGGTTCTTAGGATAAGGCTTAAAGATAAAGAAAGGATTCCTGAAATTAATTTGCCAAGTACATATCCTAAACACAAAGCAAGCAGTAGTTCTAATAATAAAATTACAATTGAACTTAGGTTAAAATCAACTCCGGATACTATTTGAACGGCTATGGAAAAACATATTGTAAATAGTACAATAACTAATACATCTATTACCACTGTTACTCCCATTGCTGTTTGGGTAAACGGACCTTTAGCACGCATTTCACTTATAACAGCAATAGCGGATGATGGAGATCGTGCGATAAAAATAGTGGCACCTAATATAGCAACCGCAATTTTGTATCCTGTTGTCATATTTTGCATAAACGGAATGAATTCAGCCAGGAAGTAAATAGCTGTGGAGGCGGCAAAAAAAGTGACAAAAAGCTGCCCAATTGTATTCCAAACTATGCTTTTAAATCGGCTTCGTAATTCCTTTAAATATAACTCAGCACCCGCTGCAAATGCAATGAATGCAAGTGCGATATCATTAATAAAACCGAGCTTATTAATTGCATCTTCCTCAATCAGGTTCAATACATGTGGTCCACTGATAATTCCTGTAACCAAAAAACCGGTAATTAGTGGTAAACGAATTTTTTGAAAGAATTTTGCAAAGTAATCGGATGCAAATAATACCCAGACAAAACCGAGGACATATATCAATATTTACTTATAATGATCCATCGTCTATAAAGGTAGTTGTTTTTTTGTATTTGTTAACTATTTCTGTATGATATCACTTTAATTGACTTTAATAGGCACTGAATGGAAGGCAGTCTTCTTAGCAAAATCACCCTTTTTACTTATTTTAATATCAAAATGTGTTTAATAATAGTAACTTAGCTGTATCATCTTGATAGAATTATTCAGTTAATATGCATGCTGTCAAATTATGTATTGCTCAATTTTCTATCTTATTAATTTACACTAGTAAAAAAAATACGTAGATATTTTAGATTTCAGCTCGTTATGAATCCATTCTTTCAACATATAATAATTCAGACAGTAAACCGAAAACATAAACAGAGTAAGCTGCCGATAAAACAGTATGATAAAGAGGTTTTAAGTTTACAAGTTGAAATTATACATTTATTTCGTGATGGTTTCTTTATTGTAATAGGGGTATTATCTGCCTTCATTTCAAAGGGAGGGAAAAAGAGACCAATGAAGTAAATATGATTTTACCCCAAATTTTTCTTCTGTTAATTTCATTGCTCATAACGAGTGTATAAATGCATTGCTTTTATACATGCTTTATTTATAAGCTAATTCTTCTTCACAATTTAAATGACCACTTCACTGATTTGAATAGTAGGCTCAATATTTGTAAAATTCGGCAAATCTGCCATTATTTTATCAGCATTTGTGCCAAAGGAACTTTCAAATTCCTCGATTGATTTAAAATATAGATTTCCCATTGCAATTAATGTTGGTGGTGAATCAGGGGTTTCATCAAATACACCTTTCTCAACAGTTGCAGCCTTTACATTATCGCCTAATAATTCCCAAACCATTAGTACATGTTTGTTACAATAATATTCCATTCTTAATAACTATTCGGTATAGATTATTGTTTAGGCTTACGCTAGCAATTATATACTATTGTGTAGTGTATTTTTATTATTCATTTCTACTACCCATATTCCTCTCAATTCATTAGTTTTATAATCTATGGCTTTGTCATTTGGATACAATTTTTTAATTTGTACAAGGGTTTCTGATAAAACTTCTGTATCCTGATTTCCATGACATTGCATACACATTTTATTTGTCAGTATTGGATAATATCCCACCATTTTCTTATTTGTTTCAGTCATTTCCGGTTTTATTATTTCTCCTTTTGCAAGGAGCCTTTTTGATTTGGTTATGTAGGCCGCCTCATGTTTGTTTGCCTTATTGTTTGGATTTCTGGTTCTATCTGAAACTCTTTTAATTTGTATATCTAATGACTGCGCCATACTGTCGGTTAAGGGATATGCTTTAGCAGAACAAAAAGTCAAAGCATGTTCTGTTCCTTTTGTATTGATTTCATTCATTAGATTCTTAGCCAATTCATTTTGTGTTTGCATAACAAAATTTTGGCCTTGCTCTATGGGCATTAAATCTTTTATGGTGCCAGAATAATCTTTCACTTTTTCTTGATCTGATTTTACAAGGCTATCTTTTGTTTCTTCAACTTCTTTTGAGTTGTTACAACTCATTAGAATCAGCAAACTTAAAAACACACTATTCAATATTACTTTTTTCATTTTTGATAATTATTATTATTTTCATTTTAAAAATACACCTTTTCTTCAATTTTTTAGGTCAATTCCCAACATTTAAATATTATTGTTTAATTCATAAGTTGTTTTCCTAAGAAATACATAATTCATTTTCGAAACTGATTTTAAATCCAAGAAATTGAGATGTCCTTAAAAATTCTTCTGATGGTTGAGCAATAATATTAATTTTCTCATTAGTAATAGGATGAGAAAATGTTATCGAGCTTGCATGCAGCATCATGCTCATCATATTCCACTTTTCTTTGAATAGTTTATTCTGTTTATTGCAGCCATGTGGCCTGTCGCCTATGATGGGGTGAAAAATATGAGCCAAATGTTTTCTGATTTGATGCATCCGTCCACTTAAGGGCTCTACTTCCAGCAGCGAATAACGAGATGTTGTATGCCCTGCAAAAGGAATTTTCATTTCGGCACGATCCACTGTTTTATATTTTGTAATGGCATCTTGTGGTTTGCCATTATCTTTTTTTAGTGGGTAATCTATCAGTCCCTCAGTTGGGGCAAAGCCTCGAACGATGGCCAAATACCTTTTGTTTATTTTGCCTTCTGAAAATTGTAGTTGCATAAGGCTGTTGGTGCTTTCATTCAAGGCAAATAATAACAGACCACTTGTTTTACGATCAAGGCGGTGACAAGGGTAAACTTGTTTGTCCAATTGATCACGTAATTTTTGTAGTGCAAACTCAGTAGCATCAGAGGCCATTTTTGTACGGTGAACCAGTAAGCCATTCGGTTTGTTGATCGCGACCAGGTAATCGTCTTGATATAAGATTTCTAGTTTCAAGGGCAGATATTTGATGGTGTAGTTTTTCTTAACACTATGAATCTGTCTGTTAAAATATCTATTTCAAGTTTCATTTCATTCGCAATATATTCGATCGTTTCTTTTCTATATATAAAAACATGTGTTGAGTCGTTTCGATAATTCCAGCCTTTGAAATCAATCTGGTCATTATATAGCATTGTCATGATTAGCAACACCCCATTAGCGTTTAATAAGGATGTAAGGCTATCAATTTCTATTTTAGGCTTATGAAAATGTTCAACTACCTCACAACAAACAATATAATCATACATATTATTCAATAAGTTTTGATTAGGAGTAAAGAATGGATCGTATTGAACAATGTCATAACCTTTCTTCATTAGCATACTAGAAATAACGGGGCCAGTACCGCTTCCAAAATCTAATCCTTTATGCTCTGGTAAAAATTTCTCTTTTACATAATTGGTAATTGGCATTGTAAAGTTTTGATAACCAATATTGTTTACGTCATTGTTGTGGGTTTCATATCTTGCTTTTTCTTTGTCAGCTGTTATGTAATATATTTCATCTTTTACAATTGCTTTACAATTGTCACAATCATAATAATACTCATCCTTTTTATTTGTAAGAGGCGAACTGCAAAGTGTACATATCATTTTAGTATTGGGTTTTATCTTCTCTTCTTAATGAAATCTATTCTGCCAAGACAAGGTACATTTTTAAATCGGAATAATTGCTTTTCTTTGTTACAGAACAGCCTCATAGCATGGCTGTATCAGAAAATTATTTGAATATTCTTCTCTTTGTTTTTTTCGTCCTTGAATATTAAAATGTCAAGAGGTTTGTTCAGAAATTCATTTATTGAGTATATCCATAAATGTTTGTAAATGGTTTGCAAATGCCAAAGAGAATGTTGTTCCTTTGTTTACGCTATCAAAAGAAAAAGGATTTTCAATTCCTTGAAAACCCTTTGTTTGTTGGTGGGGCATGGCAGATTCGAACTGCCGACCTCTTGCCTGTCAAGCAAGCGCTCTAAACCAACTGAGCTAATGTCCCAAACTGTAGCTCCTTATTGTGGAACTACGAAATTATATTTTGTTTTGAGATCAGCTTTTGTTAAACTTAAAACCTTTACTTCTTTCATGACAATATTCTTGGTTGGCATATCACGCTGGCCTTTTGGTTGTACCGAAATCGTTTCAACCGCATTCATTCCTGAAATTACTTTTCCAAAAACGGTATAAGCACCATTTAAATGGGGTGTACCTTGTTTGTTGTCAACAATATAAAACTGAGAACCACTGGAACGTCTCTCGGGGTTCATTTGGTCGCCCATACGAGCCGCAGCAACTGTTCCATAAGTATGTGTCAGACTTGGCATTATCTCGGCTTTCAGGGTGTAGCCAGGGCCTCCACCACCTATTTTGCTCGGATCACTCCCTTTTGAGTTCGGATCGCCTCCCTGTACCATGAAATTATTAATGATACGGTGGAAAGTAGTTCCATTGTAAAATCCTTCTTTAGCTAATTTTAGAAAATTTGCCTTGTGTATAGGTGTTTGATCATATAACCAAATAACGATATCTCCAAAATCAGTACTAATTTGAACAAGCTCAAAGTGTTTTGCTGTTTGTGCCTTAGAAACGTTTATTTGTATAGCAAAGGTTATAAAAACTAATAATGCTAATGCAAACTGTCTTTTCATGATTCTTTATTTTTATCCCTGATTTTCTTTTCATCTTTCTTCGAAAATTCAACCAGAATTGGTGTGGAAACGAATATCGATGAATAAGTACCAACAATAATACCAAGGAGTAATGAGAATGAGAAACCACGTATGACCTCACCACCAAATACAAATAGAATAAATACAACAAATAAGGTAGTCAGCGATGTGATCAATGTTCTACTTAAAGTTTCATTCAAGGCCATGTTAACTGTTGCAAAATATGGCCTGTTTTTAATGAGGCTCAATTTTTCACGTATACGGTCAAAAACAACCACGGTATCGTTAATCGAATAACCAATAATGGTTAACAAGGCAGCAATAAATGCCTGATCAATTTCTAAGGAAAATGGGAGAATATCCTGGAAAATAGAAAATACAGCCAAGATAACCAACACATCGTGCAAAGGTGTTAAGGTTGCTGCAACAGCATATTGCCATTTCCTGAATCGAATAAATATGTATAAGAAAATAACGACCATGGAAAAGATAATAGACCATAAACCAGAGATTTTAATATCATCAGCAATGGTTGGTCCTACTTTTTGTGTACTTAAAATCTCCATTGGATTATCTGGAAAGGCTTTTTCCATTGTTGTTCTGATAATCGTTTCAATGGAGTCAGACACATTAGGAGCCGTATTATTAATCAAAAATGAGGTGGTTAGTTTTACCTGATTCTTGGGTCCGAATACTTTTACTTCAGGCTTATTATCCTGAAAAGGTGCTGTTAACAATCCGGTAATTTCAAGCGGTTTCACATCCTCTTTGAACTTTATTACATAGGAAAAACCTCCTTTAAAGTCAACACCATATTTTAATCCTTGTGATGACATGGATGCGATACCTGCGATAATGATGATACCTGAAATGATATAAGCTATCTTACGTTTACCTAAAAAGTCAATATTAACCTTCTTCAAAACGTTTTCAGTAATTGAATTTGAAAACTTTAGTACCTTTTCTTTGTTCAACTGTGTGTCAAAAATTATCCGTGTAATCAGGATAGCACTAAACAGTGATGAAAGAATACCAATTATCAATATAATGGCAAAACCGTGAATAGGACCTGAACCGAAAGTGTAAAGAATAATACCTACCAGTAAAGTAGTAACGTTCGCATCTATAATGGATGAATAGGCTTTCAAATAACCTTCTTTAATCGCCATTCGAATTCCTTTTCCACTGGCAATCTCTTCTCGAATCCTTTCAAATATCAGTACGTTGGCATCAACCGACATACCAATAGTTAACACAATTCCAGCAATACCGGGAAGTGTGAGGGCGGCTCCTAAAGAAGCTAGTACACCAAGGATAAAGAACAAGTTGGCAAAAAGTGCTAGGTTAGCAATCCAACCACTTCGGTTGTAATATAAAACCATAAAAATCAACACAAGCAACAAGCCTATCAAAATAGAAGCTAAACCTGATCTAATGGATTCTTTACCCAATGAAGGACCTACGATGGCTTCTTCAATAATATTAACACCTACATCCAGTTTACCTGAATTCAGAATATTGGCTAAATCTTGTGCTTCATTGCTTGTAAAACCTCCAGTAATGGAAGACCTTCCTCCTGAAATTTTACCACTAACATTTGGGAAGGAATACACTAATCCGTCAAGAACAATGGCAATACTTTTATCAATATTGTCTTCTGTCATTCTTTCCCAGATTTTTGCTCCTTCATTATTCATGTTTAGGGTTACTTCACGTTCACCTAAAGGAGATACATCAACACGGGCATTTGTCACATAAGTTCCATCCAAACGTGCTTTGTTGTCCAGAGTGGTAATTTTTAAGGCAATCAGTTGGTAAATTTCTAATTTATCTTCTGTTGGAATTGGATTGGCTGTCCATGCAAAAAACATATCAGGAGGCAAAACTTGTCTGACTTCCGGCATGTTCAAATACTTATTAATTTTGACAGTGTCGTAAAACATAGCTGTTCCAACAACAGGTCCGTCAGTATAATAAGCTCCTTGATCTGTTCTTCGTACGGATGGAGCTAAATATTTGTTTAATGGAAACTTCTTGTCAATTTCATCCTGGCTTAAATTTGCTAAATCAGATGTATCATCAATAGCAGTATTGGTGTCGTTTACCGAAGCTGATATGCTACTGGTATCAGAAATGCTAACTCCATTAGTATCATTGACTGATGCACTGGATTTTTTCGTAAAATGAGCAACATCCTCTTCTTTTTTTACGTCAGCTTTTGTGGTATCAGTTGGCGATCCATCATCCTCTAAACTAAGCAATTCGCTGAGGACTTTGTTAGCTTCTAAAATATATGGGCCAGCTTCACCATTATCATATGTTTCCCAAAATTCTAATTTGGCAGCACCTTGTAAATATTTCCTGATTCTTTCAGGATCATCGATACCTGGTAATTCAATTAGTATCCTTTCGGTTCCTTCCAGTAATTGAATATTTGGTTGTGTCACACCAAATTTGTCAATTCTCTTTTTCAGTACTTCGTGTGTACTTTCGAGTGCTCCAGTAGCTTTTCTTCTTAAAAAGCTGATTACTTTATCATGAGGTGCACCCAATTTAATTTCATCCTTATTATCAATGGTCGCAAAAAACACAGAAAGATCAGCCCCTGGATCAATTTCCTGAACAGCTTCATCAAAAAGGGTAATGAAATCCTTCTGACTTGATGATTGGTTCTTTTTTGCTAACTCAATTGCTTTTTTGAATGTTTTCTCCTGATTATCACCTGACAATTCAATAACCAAATCTTCAAGTGCTACTTCCAGCATTACATGCATACCACCCTGAAGGTCAAGACCCAAATTGATCTCTCTTTCTTTACACTCTGAATAAGTGTATTTTCTTAGTAGGATGTTATAGACATCTTTGTGGGAGATGGAATCGATATAATGCTTCTCCAGACTATTTTCTAAAGAATCGACATATTTCTTTTCAATATCAACTGATTCAAATTCAGGTCTGATTTTTTCCCAATGAACCTCTTCGCTTGCATATTTCTTAGCCTTGTTTTCAACAAGATATGTCTTTAACGTAAATGAGAGGTGGAAGATTGAAACTAATGCTAAGGCAATAGCAAAAAACTTGATCGTGCCTTTGTTTTTCATGTTTGTACGTTTTGATGATTAAAGTCAAATGAAAATAATAGATAATTAAACTGAAACTATCATTTGGTTAAATTCATATGGTCTATATACTTTGTTAAATTTATCTAACTAATTAAAAAAGTCACTTTTAATAGAGTCGCAAATTTACACCAAGATTATTAATTAACAACCACTTACACTGATTTGATTTTTATATGGAAAAAGAGGTTTTGAGAGATTTATTAGTCTGTTTAGATTTAAAGAATTGCAGCTACTTTTTTGAGATTATATTTTATTCCTAAATATTTTTTTTAGTTATCAAAACGATGGCGCCAAGTGTTGATTAAACATGTGCTTTAATCTACTATAATTCATAAATTTGTGGCATGACAAAACTGGCAATAATTCCTCAATAAGCTCCTATTAATGGTTATAAATTCAGAGAAAGAAAACCGTCAATTGGCTAATATGTATCGCACTTTATTAAATGCGTGCAACAGTTATGTTAGCGTTGAGGAGAAAAAAATTATCAGAAAAGCTTTCAATTTTGCCTTAAATGCACATGCGGGTGTTCGAAGGAAATCCGGTGAGCTTTATATTTTCCACCCTTTGTCGGTTGCTATAATTGTGGTTAAGGAAATGGGATTAAGTACCACATCTATTGTGTGCAGTCTTCTTCATGATGTGGTGGAAGACACTGATGTAAGTCTGGAAGAAATAGAAGGAATATTTGGTAAAAAGGTTACCAAAATAATTGATGGTTTAACCAAAATTAGTGGAGTAATTGGTCATACGAGGTCAATGCAAGCAGAAAATTTCCGAAAAATTTTGCTGACCATGTCGGAAGATATTCGAGTAATTTTAGTAAAAATTGCTGACAGGCTTCACAACATGCGCACATTGGATGCCGTCTCTAAAAAAAATCAACTGAAAATTGCTTCTGAAACGCTGGAGCTTTTTGCACCGCTGTCGCATCGCCTGGGTCTTTTTACGATCAAAAGCGAATTGGAAGATTTAAGTATTAAATATACCGAACCACAAATTTACCAAACCTTAAGTGCGAAAATAAAGCTTCAGCAAACACGCCTGAATACTTATTTGAAAACATTTATGCGACCCATTCATGAGTCGATGCAGAAGCAGGGCTTTCATTATGAAACCAAAGCCCGATTTAAATCGGTTTATTCCATTTATAAAAAAATGAAATCCCGTAATATCGACTACAATCAAATCTATGATTTATTTGCTATTCGGATAATTCTGGAAAATGCAGTGGATGAAAAGGCTGATTGTTGGCGAGTGTACTCAACAGTTACTGATTTCTACAAACCGAATAGAGAACGATTAAGAGATTGGCTTTCTACACCTAAAGTGAATGGATATGAGTCGTTGCATACAACTGTAATGGGGCCAAATGGCCGATGGGTTGAAGTGCAGATTCGTACCCAACGAATGGATGATATTGCGGAAAAGGGATACGCTGCTCATTGGAAGTATAAGGATACTAATGAACAAGCCGACACAACATTGGACGACTGGATAAAACAAGTGGGTGAGCTATTGAGGTCTCAAGACGGCTCTGCTATTGAGTTTTTTGATGAGTTTAAAATGAATCTTTTTACGCACGAGCTGTATGTTTTTACGCCAAAAGGAGATATGCGGATTCTTCCATCTAAATCTACAGCACTTGATTTGGCTTTTGACATTCATACTGATATTGGTGTGAAAAGTATAGGCGCTAAAGTAAACAACAAACTTGTTCCGTTAAGTCATCGGTTGAGAAATGGAGATCAGGTTGAAATTATCACAGCTAAAAAACAAAAGCCTCAAACAGAATGGATTGATTATGTTATAACGGCAAAAGCAAAATCAAAAATAAAGCACGCTCTTAAAGAAGAGAGGAAGAGTGTGGCCGATAAAGGGCAGCAATTATTAAGTAAAAAACTGGATTTTCTGACTGATTACAATCAGCAGAATGCCCTGCCTTTGCTCATCGACTATTTTAATAAAAGCTCCGATTTCGAACTCTATATTCAGATCGGAAATTCAAATATTAATATTACTGATTTGAATAACGCTATTAAAATATTGAAGCTGGGTGATCAATCAGAAAAAGAGACTGCTAAAGAAGAGGAAAAAAAAGGAAATCCAAATGTAATTGAACTGGGTGCTATTAATGGAGATGAATATGCCATGGCTGGTTGTTGTAATCCTATTCCAGGAGATGATGTTTTTGGATTTGTAACAATCGGTGAGGGAATTATTATTCATCGAACGAATTGCCCGACAGGAATTAAACTGATGTCGAATTATGGATATCGAATCATCAGTGCTGAATGGGCAAAAAAAGAATTTAAAGAAGTTGAATATTTTCCGGTTGGTATTAAATTCCATGGATATGATAACATTGGTCTTTTAAGTGTGCTAACAGATGTTATTTCGAAGCAGTTTGAAATAAATATGAAATCGATTAATGCAGCTTCAAAAGATGGTGCTTTTGCTGGATCAATTGTCGTAAATATATATGACACTGAGCATTTGGATCAACTGATTGATAAAATCAGGGAAGTAGATGGTATCGATCATGTATCACGTTTCCATGTTGACGAAACAATTGATTAGAAATAATACAATTAAAGAATAAGTCCGTATTCAATATTTTATTAACTTTGAACGAAATTAGAAGTAATGATTATGAAAAAACCCAGGAAAGACCTATTTGATGAGGTAAAAGGCATTTTCACAAACTATCTTAAAGCACAAGACTACCGTAAAACACAAGGTCGTTACGATATTTTATATGAAATCTATTCTATAGATGAGCATTTTGAAGTGGAAACATTGTATTTAACGCTCAAGAATAAGAATTATCATATCAGTCGTGCAACCATTTATAACACAATTGATCTTTTGTTGGATTGTGGGTTGATTGTAAAGCATAGTTTTGGAACCAAAGCCGGTTCCTATGAGAAAGCCTATGGTTCCAAGCAGCATGATCATTTAATAAATATTGAAAACAAAAGTGTAATTGAGTTTCGTGACGAGCGATTACAAGAAATAGTGAAAACTATTGGGAATGAGTATGATTACGAAATCACACATTATTCCTTTACACTTTATGGCAAACCAAAGGAGAAATAATTTACCTTTGTCTCTTCTTTTATTTACTTAATTAAAGCATATTATGCCTGTTGATGTTCTTGTTGGCCTTCAATGGGGTGATGAAGGTAAGGGGAAAATTATTGATATTTTAAGTCCTGATTACGATGTGGTAGCACGTTTTCAGGGTGGCCCTAATGCCGGACACACCTTAGTAATTCATGATAAAAAGTTTGTTTTTCACACACTACCCTCTGGCGTAATTCGTCACGAAACGGTTAATGTATTGGGAAGCGGAATGGTTATCGATCCAATCACTTTTAAAAAAGAAATCGAAACACTTGAAAAGGAAAATATTCCTACCCGAGGACGTATTTTAATTTCTAGGAATGCGCATCTGATTTTACCAACTCATCGCTTTTTGGATGCTTTTTATGAAGAGGTAAAAGGTGATAAGAAAATTGGGTCTACTTTAAAAGGAATTGGGCCAACTTATCAGGATAAAATAGCACGAGTAGGAATTCGAGTTGGTGACATTTTAAAGTCAAGCTTTGTCGATCAATATGAAAGGCTTAAAGTAAAACACTGTGCTTTTATTGATGAGGAACGCAAGTCGAAAATTGATGCAGAAGAAAAATTATGGATGGAAGCCATTGATTTTATGCGTGAGTTCGATTTAATTGATGCAGAAGAGTATTTGAGCAAACGCTATGATGAAAATGCAAATATTTTAGCTGAAGGTGCGCAAGGCACTTTGCTTGATATTAATTATGGTACTTTTCCGTATGTTACCTCTTCGAGCACTATTTCTTCTTCAGCTTGCACAGGTTTGGGTATTTCACCCAATAAAATCAGACATATTTATGGTGTTTTTAAAGCCTATACAACCCGCGTTGGTGAAGGCCCTTTTATGACTGAACAGCAAAATGAAATTGGTGAATTGCTAACTGAAAAAGGACACGAATATGGTTCTACTACGGGTAGGGAAAGGCGTTGTGGATGGCTGGATTTGGTGGCATTGAAATATGCAATTATGCTCAATGGAGTAAACAAGCTTATTATGACAAAATCGGATGTGTTAACACATTTGGATGATATTGAGGTTTGCACCGCTTTTATGGACGATAATAATGAACAAAGAAATTATACAGAGCAGTATTATATCGATGGTTTAAAACCACAGTACAAGAAATTAAAAAGCTGGTCGAAGGATATTTCCAAATTGAAGGAGTATAGCGAATTTCCTACAGAATTTAACGACTACGTAGATTTTATCGAAGGTGAATTGGGGCAGAAACTATGGATGATTTCTGTTGGACCCGAAAGATCTGAAACGATTATGAAATCATAAACTATTGTTTTTTCCCTGAACTCAGGTTGAAAGAACAGTAAAGCTCAATTGGAGCAAGTACAAAAAAAAAGGGAGCTAAATGCTCCCTTTTTTTGTATCATATGGTTTTTACCATGACCATAAATCGTGTTCCCATTCAAATAATTTATTCTTAATCTTCTCTGCTTCAAGTAAAGCATCAAATGGGTTTGTTTTGAATTCTTCAAATTCAGCAATAGCATTGTCAAATGCATTTGATTCTTTCACCACATAACTGGTAAACATTCTCATTTCAAAGAAATCGAGATAGTTCAAACGCATGGCATCATTTTGCCTATTGAAAATTTCCTGACTTACAATCACTTTCTTAAAGTCATCCCACTTTGTCCAGAACAATTCTTGCTCACCTAAATCCTGACCAGCTACCATGAGGTTAAATAAAGGAGCAATGGCAATAATTCGCACAAAAAACATAGAACGTTGTTTGTCGAAAACCCAGTCTTCCATTACTTTATACCTTGTTATATCAGAAGGTCGGAAAGGATTGATAACTGTAGAGTCGTAGCAATAATCTGGATAATCCGGATCTGGACACACCTCAATTACTTCTTCTTCTCCACCGCGGGTAAGCACTTCTTCGGCTGTATAAAAGCGGATCAAAGAATCATTTGTATAAGCTGTAACTGGAGCACTTCCGTAACCAGTTGTAGCAGATTCATAAATAATTCTATAAAGTGGATTTCTTGGCCATTTCATAATGACATTGATCTTTTCACGGGTATCAATTACCCGGTGAATTCTCATAGCGTACATCACATCAGCCTCTCTAAGAGGAGGATAGGGTACTATTTTACGTTCTTTTATGGCTTTTTTCTCGTAAGTAAAATCTCCATATTCAGTTTGTGCACTGGCAGTAAAAACACCAGATAAAACTGATACGAGAACGATGAGCCAAAAAATCCTGACTTTATTCATAGGTCCTTTATTTTACAGTTAATACAATAGCACCTGGTAATTGCTTATTAGGCACACCTGGAGCAGTTGCGTAAATATTAGAGATGATAATAATATCTCCTCTCTGAGGACTTCCCATAGCACTTTTCATAGCACTAGTAATGTTTGGTCCATTTCCAGGATAGAAAATGGCTTGTCCTTTCTTTGGTTGATATACAAATTTGAACTTAGTAACTTTATACTTCAGGTCAAATGGGAAGTTTTCTAATCGAACAGAAATGAAATTGACAATACGAATTTCACCTGCACTGATTTCGCCACCAGCTTTTGATCCAAAATAAGGGGTTGGGTTTGGTACTCTTTTTATACGAAATACAGAGGGTGCACCTACTCCCTTATAAGATCCATCAGGTTGCTTTACAGAAACACTGATTTTTGCTTCACGGATTTTACCCTTACTATCATTTACCTTAGCCATGTACTGGCCAGGCTTTCCTGAAGTTAATGAACCGCCAGCAATATTGGCTCTGATATCTTGTGGGCGATAACCAGGTACGGAAATCTCCATCGGATTTTCTAGTCCAATATAAAGTACGTTCATTTTGGTTGCAGAAATAATAGCGGGTGCGTTAAACACATCATATGCTAAACGAAACGGATATCTTGTAACTTCATCAGTACCTTTTTTAGCAACAACTATTTCACCTTCCTGATCGAAAGACATTTGCTGATTGGTAGCTCCTTCGAAAGTTGCTTTACCATCAATTACTTCATATTCTTTACCACCAATAAAAATTTGTGGTTGTTGTTTTGAATCATATGCTGCTAATAAAATTTCAGCAGTATATTGTTCACCAACAGCAACAGCACTTTTTCCGGTTGTTACATTTACTACAGGAATGAGCTTGTCAAATTTATAGTCATCTCTTCCAATTGAATTAAGCAAAGCATCAATAATGTTTGCTTGAGTTGTTCTGATATCCTGCTGTATTTTAGTTAGTAATGTAACAGCAGCAATGGCAGGAACCATGTGGAAGCTTTCTTCTGCCCAAGTAGTATTTGCCTTTTTTGGCTCATCTACTTTTAAAGTAACGTTTGGTAAAAAGTTATTGTAATCAATTTCTTTGACGTCTTTAATTTGAACAAGCAGATCATCGCGAGACTCTCCAATCTTTTCTTCCAAGAGATCTCCTAATCCAAGGTTGATGAAAAGGCGTGGAGCTACTTCAAGATTTTTCATGTCCCTCATGAGACTATCAGTGGTAATTTCAGTATCCTCTTCCGGATCCTGTCCACCACTTTCCCAAATAACGCGTTTTCTTAAATTTTCAACATGATCATAAAGATCGTCACATATTTTATTTACATTGTTTGCTCTTCTATTGAAATCTTCTGCTGAAGCAGCGGTTGCGGATTTACTCATGAGATTTGCAAACTGTTCCATGGTTTGACCTTTTTTCTGATCAATCAATTCAATTGATTTGGTCATACCATCATTCACAGTCTGGAAAGCTTTGAGAATCTCAGCAGATACATTCAGTGCAAGTAGAGCCGTCAACACCAGATACATCATATTGATCATCATCTGGCGCATCGGGTTTGTTTTTCCTACAGACATTCTTTTATAAATTTAAAAGTTAACATAAAGAAATAATCAATTTCCACTATTTCATGGACATTGCGCTGAGCATATTGCCATAAATATTATTCAACGATGATAGATTCTCATTTAGTTTAGAAAATCCTTCATTCAACTGAACTGACAATGCTCCTGCATCAGAAAGGTTACCTAAAACGTCACCTAATTTCTCCTGATATTGGTTAAGAGCTTCTTTATGTTTAGACTGCTCATTTAATTCAACTTCATACATTGAATTCAATGATGTTAAATGCTGTGTTGCTTTGCTTATTTCATCAAAATATCCTTGTGTATTTTGTGTAGCACTTCCTAATTGAGACATTGCAGTGGTGAAGTTTTCATTAAATTCACCTAAACCTTTAATGTGCTTATTAGTTTCTTCAATTTCTTTCTCATACATTACATTCAATGAAGAAAGATTTGTTGAAGCTGTTTGGAGTTGATCGAAATACTCCTTACCAGAACCTGAAGCTTCAGATAAAGTAGACATAGCTTCGGCAGCTTTACCGTAAGATTCATTGGCTTTTGCTAAATTCTCAGATGCTGCATTTACTTTTTCTGTATAAGCAGATGTTGCAAGATTTGCATTGCTTACCTCTTTAAGACCATCCAGTGTGTTTGAAAATTTATTCATTCCTTCACCTAAACGATTCACCATGTGTGATTCGATTTTTGCATCTTCCAACATTTTGTCAATTTCTGCTGAAACACTTTTCTTGACTCTTTCTTCTCCTTCAACATCTTCAACAGCTAATTCTGGATATACTTTAGCCCAGTCAAATTCTTTTTGTGTATCAAATGCAGATATAAAGAAAATTAATGCCTCTGTTGACAGACCAAGGGTAAGCATAATTCCAGCTCCTTTCCAGTGCATAATTTTAAAGAGTGCACCGAGGATAACAATGGAAGCTCCCCATCCGTATAATTTGGCCATGAAAGATTTGAAAGCTTTACTTTCAAAAAAATTGCCTGATTTTTCCTTCTTTGCTTTTTTCGCCTTTGCCATGTTTAATTAATTTGATTTAGTTAGATATTTATTGATTAATTAATAATTCGAGTTTTTGTCCTTGATGGAACGACCCATATAAGTCATTACACAACGGAAACCTACATATGCTTTTGCTGTATCCTGATATTCGAAAGTACGAGTTCCGTTTTGTAACCAATATCCTACATCTTTGTAAGAGCCGCCACGAATGGATTTCCTTTTCATACTTCCATTATCATCCTCAGAAGCATCGTAATAGTAGAATGGGTTCATATCATCGATAACTGCATTTATTCCTTCATTATACGCATTATCAGTCCATTCCGATACATTACCAGCCATACAATACAAGCCATAATCATTTGGGAAGTAAGAAGTAACTTTTACGGGGTAGTAGCCACCATCTTCACTATAATTTCCACGCAGAGGTTTGAAGTTAGCCAAGAAACAACCTTTACTGTTTCTTAAATAAGGTCCTCCCCATGGATATGGGTTAAAGTCTCTGCCACCACGAGCTGCATATTCCCATTCTGCTTCTGTTGGTAGTCTGAATTCATTGACTTTGGGCATGCCTATTGATTTGTAATAATCATTCAGATATTTGGTTCTCCAATGAGCAAATGCTTTTGCTTGTTTCCAGCTTACACCAACTACAGGATAGTCATCATATCCTGGATGGTAGAAATAAAGCTGTGTTAAAGGATCGTTGAATGAATAGGTAAAGTCACGAATCCAACATAAAGTGTCAGGATAAACCGGAACCATCTCATCTCTGCGGAAAGTACTTCTGCTAGGTGCATTTCCTTTTCGTGTATCTTCATAATAGATTCTTTTAGAAGCTTCATGCAGATCCATCCAATGATAATCGTATTTGAATCCACGAATATCAAATTCGTAAATATCGCCTTCGAAAATATCATCTCCCTGGTAGAACATTTCGGTAATATTCTCTTTTACCTCAGGATCGCTGTATCTGAGCTTGGTTTTCCAATTAATGTACTCATCACCATTGTCATTTTCAAGTACATATTCATCCCCAAGCATTTTTCTGGCCATTGAGTCTCGTACCCAGTGTACAAACTGGCGATACTCATTATTGGTTATTTCCGTGTCATCCATAAAGAAGGATTGCACGGTAACCTGCATGGGACGTGATGTCAGCGCGTAGATAATGTCCTGATCACTTTGGCCCATGTGATAAGTTCCAGTTGGAATGTTGACAGTACCGAATGGCTGAGGGTGATTCCAGATCATTCTGCCTTTTACCCCTACGAGTTGACCTTTGGTATTGTTAAGGCCACAGCTCTGTAGGAATAGACCTAAGCAGATAGTTCCGAAAGTTAGAAGTCTGATGTTTTTATAAACTCTCATGATGTTGATAATTAATCAATGAGCAAAATTAAAATTAAAAATTATTTAAACCAAAATATTAACGCAATTAATTCAAAGTTATTATTTCAGGTGTTTATTGTTTCTTTTTTTTATTGTTTTTAAATAACGACTTATCCACAATTTTATTGTTATAAGTATCTGGGCGTCCAGATAATATTCGGGATAATTACACGTGGTTTAATCACAATTTTGAAACAATAACTTATGAGCACTTCATGCGTACCTTGGCTATATTTATTTAACTCTGTCACTGTTAAGTCGTAAGCGTATCCAAATTTTAAATTAGATGTCAATTTCAGCCCCAAAAGTGCCGAAACAGCATCTCCTTGTCGATATTGTAATCCTCCCCAAAACCGATCTTTATACATCACATTCATGTTAATGTCAAATTGTTTTCTTGCTTTATCGATTTTATATAGAACGGAAGGTTGGAATTCAATAAAAGGATTTGATGGCAGGACAAATGAATATCCAGCGGTTAAATATGATTGGCGAACAATTTCATATTGTGGGCCTCCCCAGTTAAATGTACCGGGAATAAGGTGTTGTGATGAAATTCCTGCAAAAAATTTATTTTGAGAAAATACATAAAGGCCGGCACCCAAATCAGGTCGAATGGCACTTTGTTGTCCAGAAGGAATTGTTGGATCGTTAGGATCTGGTGCTCTCCAGAAAGTATTGTTAATCCCTTTTTGGATTATTCCAGCATTAATGCCTAAATAAACGGCTCCAAAACTAAAATAGCGCTTTAATGAAAAGGCGATATTTGCCGTTGTTGTTAGGTTATAGCCTTCAACATCGTTTAATACATACATACCTACGCCACCAAAAGTATTGCTGTTTGGGATGGGTGCATGTAGGCTAAATGTATTGGTGGTTGGAGCTGCGCCTACATATTCGTCTGCATCGCTCCCAAAGCCACTCCACTGGTTATGGAGCAGAAACGTTGCACAAATAAACTCAGGATTTGTGCCAGCAAAAGCTGGATTGTAAACCAATTTGTTAAACATGAAATTGGTATACAGTGGATCTTGCTGAGCTTTAAGCTGATAAGAGCTTAAAAACAGTAAGAAAAACATCATTAATCCTGAGAAGTGTAATTTGTTTACCCTCATATTAATTGCATTAAACGTTGAAAACCCTCTACTACTAGTAGTAAAAAGAATGCAATATATGAAAAAATGTAAATAGGTGGGAGACTCTGACGTATTAATTTTCAATTATTTATTGAAATTTTTGATAAATTGCTCAAGAGCCATTTTCATAGATGGAGCTTGGGGTGTTGGTGCTTCAATATCTAATCTTAATCCAGACTCAGTAACCGCTTTGGCTGTGTTTTCACCAAAGGAGGCAAATTTAATATCACCTTGCTTGAAATTTGGAAAATTTTCATGCAAAGAAGTGATACCTGCAGGGCTGAAAAAAGAAATAATATCAAAAGAATCAATAGCAATATCCGTCAAATCTTCAGAAACTGTTTTGTATAGGATTCCTGTAGTATAGGGGATTTTTTGTGAATCCATGAAATAAGGGATGTCACTATTACTGATGTTTGAGCATGGAAAAAAGAATCTTTCATCTTTGTGTTTTAAGATGATGTCTTTGATGCTTTTGTCCTTTGTTTTGGGAAAGAATATTTTCCTTTTCCGGTAAGTAGTGAATTTTTGGAGATACAATGCAAAAGCTTCACTGATACAGAAAAATTTCATGTTGGCAGGAACTTCCACTCGAGTTTCCTTGCAAATCCTAAAGAAATTTTCGATTGCTGTTCTGCTGGTCATGATAATGGCCGTATGATCAAGAATGCGAATTCTTTCTTTGAGAAATTCCATGGCGGGAATCTGATCCACACGAATGAACTTCTTATACGTAATTTTTACATTGTACTTGTCAGCCAAATCGATGAAGGGTGATTTCTTATCTTGAGGCTCGGGCTGTGATATTAAAATATTCTTTATTCTCAATTGTATAGCGTTTAATTAATAAACCAGCTAAATTCTCTAATAAAGAGCAAATAGAGTGATATTTCAAAAACGCAAAGATACAGAATTATATAGATACTATTAAATTGATATGATTTTTTTATCAAAAAATAAATTCGAAAAATCCGAAAGACAAAAATGGCAATAACCACAACTAACAAAATTGCAAATGCGGTAAACTGGTAGGAATCTTTGAGATAGGAAGCAATGAATAATGTAGGGGCTAATACAATTCCTAATACCCGGTTGAAAATTAATATGTTAGAAATATGAATGTTGAAAACAGAAGTGTCGAAAAAAGTATTGTAACCGATGAGTATAACAATTAATTGTGCGATAAAAAAAACAGCTACACCTGCAAAAAATAATTCAAAATGAGCTGAATGTTTTATGTTAAGCAAGCTGTATAAGAGTATTGATATTGAGCCAATAAATATGAAGTCAAGTAAAATATTATTAATTAATAGTATAACATTTTTTTTGTGATAATTAGCTAATAGATAATTTCCATTGGCAGCAAATAAAAAAAGATCTCTAAAATACTCAGGACTAACCAATCGGATATAAATTATGATGATGAAAAGAATAATGAAACCAAAAAACATATGCGTGTTGGCATAGGGACTCTTGGTTTTTTTGATAAAAGTATTTTCCTCTTCAACCGAAATAGTAGATATATCGGCTATATTTAATTCATATAGAGCAGTTGTGTTAGCTGAAGTTATACTGTCTTTTTCAAATGACGTTATTGAATCAGAAACATTATCTGCGGTGTTTGAGACAGAATTATTCGTCAAAAAAAACAAAAAAAGCAATATGAAGGAAAGGCGGATCATGAAGTGATAAATAATTTTTTCAATAATTGCTGAACGGTTTCTAAAGCGATAACTTTTATCTTACTTGAATGTGCTTGAATTTTTTTATTGTAACTGGAAACAAAAATCTGATCGAAACCCAATTTTTCTGCTTCTGAAATTCTTTTACCCAATTGTCTTACAGGTCTGATTTCTCCAGAAAGTCCAATTTCACCAGCAAAACAGCTGTTATTACTAATTGGATTGTCATAGAAAGAAGAGACAAGAGCTGAAAATACAGCTAAATCTGTTGAGGGATCTTCAACCTTAATACCTCCAGCAATATTTAGAAAAACATCTTGCGAAATCATTTTCAATCCACATCTTTTCTCCAGTACCGCAAGAAGCATTGAAAGTCGTCTGTTGTCAAAGCCGGTGCTGGTGCGCTGGGGTGTTCCATAATAGCTGGGTGTAACCAGTGCTTGGATTTCAATAAGCATGGGGCGTATGCCTTCTAAGGTAGCAGCTATAGAAATACCGCTTAAATCAATGTCTCTTTGTGACAATAAAACCTCAGATGGATTCAACACTCCTTCCAGTCCCTTTTCATTCATTTCATAGATGCCAATGTCGGAAACTGAGCCAAATCGATTTTTAATGGTTCGTAAAATCCGATAATCATAATTTCTGTCACCCTCAAAATAAAGAACCGTATCAACCATGTGTTCCAGAATTTTGGGGCCAGCGATATATCCTTCCTTGGTAATGTGGCCAATTAAAAACGCGCTGATATTATTTTTCTTAGCAATATCTGAAATTCGTGCGGTACATTCTTTAATTTGAACAACACTTCCTGCAGTGCTTTCAACAAGAGATGTACTAAGGGTTTGAATGGAGTCGATGATTAAAATTGAAGGAGAAAGTGATTCTATAGTTTGAATGATAATTTCCAGATTGGTTTCGGGTAATAAATGGCAATTTGAATTTACCAAGCCAAGTCTTTGTGCTCTTAACTTAATTTGATTAATGCTTTCTTCCCCTGAAATATATAGGACAATGCTGTCTTTCATCTGAAGAGCAAGCTGCAATAGTAGTGTAGATTTGCCAATACCTGGTTCTCCACCCAAAAGAAGTAAGGAGCCGGGCACCAAACCATTTCCAATAATTCGGTGAAGTTCTTTGTCGGGTAATGGAATTCGACTTAGCGCAATGGAATCGTAATTCCCCAACGTTTCAGTGGGTGCAGCCGAACCTTTTAACCGCAATTTGTTTGCTGTTTTTTTATCCGCTACAATTTCTTCCACAAAGGTATTCCATTCTCCGCAGCTGGCACATTTGCCTTGCCACTTCACAGAATTTGTCCCACAATTTTGACAAATGAAAATGCTTTTTAGTTTTGCCATTGAATAATGATCAGGATAACAAATATATTTTCATGAGCGAATTTAGCTCTGATTTTACAGTTCAAGAGCCTAAAGCTTTAAATTTAATGAATTTTCATTGTCCACATAGAAACTGTCTTTTTCAGAAGGACGCTCTGCTGCCTCTTTGGCTAATCGATCGCAACGTTCATTTTCTGGAATCCCAACATGAGCTTTTACCCATTTAAATTCAATCTTAAATTTGGGATAAATTCTTAATAATTCCTGCCATAAATCTGGATTCTTTTTGTTTTTGAATCCTTTTTTTTGCCAATCGAATACCCAGCCTTTTGTAATGGCATTAATCACATAGGCCGAGTCGCTGTGAATAACAATATCCAAGTCAGTTCTTTTCAGCGATTTCAACGCCTCAATTACAGCCAGCAGCTCCATGCGGTTGTTGGTTGTATGGTAAAATCCTTTTGAGAATTCTTTTCGTTTATTGCCAAATTTCAATACGATTCCGTAGCCGCCCGGGCCAGGATTTCCCAAGGCAGATCCATCGGTATATATTATGATTTTGAGTGCCAAAATAGGATTATAAACTGTAGTTATTATCTTTCATTGCAGTAATAATGCTTTGGTGTCTTTTGGTATAATGATGGGCATGAGCTTGAATTAAATCGATTGCTTCTTTGGCAGTAGAAACTTTAAAAACCTTATCGCCTTCCCAATCCACACGTTTTCTGTCATCAATGCGGGTACCAGCCAGTTTCCCACTCCAACCGGGAACATCATAGGCCAAAAGCATACGTTTGAAAGTCCAGGCAAAGGCCATTTCCGAAAGTGTTCCGGCTCGTCCGCCCATGGCAATAACTATATCGGAATTAGCAACAATAGCATTGCGATAAGTATCAAGTCCAGTGGCTATAACCACGTCCGAATATTTATTTGAGTATTGGGGATCGAAACCCGGCAATATGCCAATACACAATCCATCATAATATTTTGTAGATGATTTAGCTCCTTTGGCAACTGCTTCCATAATACCAGTCATTCCGCCACTCAGAATACGAAAATCATGGTCGATTAATGTTTTTCCAAGTTCTTGTGCCAGTAAATATATTGCAGATCCGGTTTCAATACCGGCATCACCAATAACACCTATACTCAGTTTACGGCTTATATGCTCACTCATAAATAGTTCGAATTAGCCTACAAATTTAGGCAAAGAAAACAGGAATATTGTGAAAGAGAACTGAAGTCAAGGCAATTGATCAGCTAATGGTTTCAGCACTTTTACGAGCGTTTGAGTATTCTAAAATTAATTCAATACTTGTTGGATTGGGCATAGCAAAAGCCTGATCCATAATACTCAAGGTTTGTAAGTGAATGTTGTAATCTTCCTTTAGAAAGATGTTTTGATCCATTTGTAACTCAAATTCCTCCTGCTTTAATGGATCGGTTTCATTGTATAAATATTGAAGAATATCTTCATCAGTGTAGCTATTTTGCATAGGCTTTTCAATTTATTAATTTCTTTAATTTATCATAACAACGCATCTGAAGTTAAAATATTATATAAAATTGATAAATAATACAATTTTAGATTCAAAATTTAATCAAAAAGGCTTGAAAGTATTTGTTGATAAGGCATTAGTAAGATCCAAAAAACTTGCGGAAAAACCACTCTGTTGCGAGTAATAGTATAATCAGAAAAAATAACCATTTCAGTTCAATTAAATCCCGTGATTCCATTTCGAAACTACTTCGGCTTTTCAAATTTAGATTCTCAATCAAGTTTTCTATATCACCCATTTGATCAGGATAGAGCATTTTTCCATTTTGTGCTTCAGCTAAATGATACATCAGTTGATGGTTGGCTGTCGTATTAATGTATTCAACTTCAACTTTTTTGACAAAAAAGCTTCCAGTTAGTTTTTGCAGACTTCCTGCGCTTGTGGTAGAGGCTGTAAAACTATATTTTCCTGCCTTTAAATACCCTAGATTAGCTCGATAGCCTTCTTCTGTTTCTATGAATTGAAAAGTCGATTTAATTCCATCTTGAATTATTTCCAATTCAATTTTTGCATGAGGGAACTTTTCGTAGCTTTTATTGTAAAGCTCAACTTCCATTTGAACAGCCTGATCTTCAAAATAATCACCATTGAAATCCTTCAAATGAAAATATCTTTTATCCTCTTTAATCGAAATAAATTGAATGCTTTTTTGAATCAGGTCATTAAAATATGTTTGTGTTTGATTTATTCTAAACTCGGCAAGAGGCCATCGCCAAATCCCTTCACCACATATGAAACCCAGTCGTTTATCGATATCCTGAACGTAAAAAATAAGGGGGTATGGACTTATAACCTGACCAATTTTTTGATTGAAAAGAACTTCATTTTCAAGATTGATGCTGTAACGTCCAAATGGAGCAATTAAAGGTGGCAAATCTTTGATAATGCTTGTGTTTTTAGTTGATAAACTGAAATAGCTGAACGCAGAATTTGGTTCTGCAAAAACTTCCTCGAACGATTGATTTCGGTATTGAATTGTGAGTCCTAAGTTCAATTTGTTCAATTGGGGAAGAGCCGTTTGACTACCTAAAATAACAAGCATTGGGATACTGTTTTTTTCTAAGCTGGCAAATAACTGTTGCAGTGGATTAGATACCGAAGGAAGCTGGTGTAGGATAACCAAGTCTGCATTTAGAATTTCATTTTGATATAATTGAGGATTTCTGTTTATTTCAGAGGCAATAATAATTTTAAGCTTAAAATTATCGTTCTTTTCAATAGATCGTCTTAAAGCGTTTATGTCTGGATGGGGAGAGTTAGCCAGCAAAACAACGCTTTTTCTGCTTTCCAGCACATCAATGTAAAAATCCGCATAATTATTGGCAAAGCTTATTTCTCCATCAAGCTCTTTAATCTGTAATGTAAAATGCTGAAGTCCACTTTTATTTGCATCGTATAAATAATCAATTGTGTGTGAAAAATGCTGATGGTTAATATCAAAATTCCAATTTTTAATCACCTGATTATTATTGGATAAGCTTAATGCCAATTTTTTGTTTTTGAATTTTTCGGCATTTACCCCAATTTTGATTGGGATAGTATTTCCTAAATAGGCAATTTGATTATGCCGAACTTTACTGATTAACAAATCGGCTGAAGGACTTGTGTCGCCTAAAGCAATTGTATAAAAGGGTGCTTTAAAGTCGTTGATTAATCCTAATGGGTCTCTCCCTGCATTGTAGTTTCCGTCTGAAGCAACTATGATGGCACCTATGTTTTTGTTGTAATTCTGTTCATAAATATGATTCAGTATTTCATACATATTTGTTCTGCTATCAGTGAAATCAAGCTCAATTCCAGAATTTACGTTGTTTCCAAAGGTGTAATCAACAATGGTATATTTAGTTTTAAGTTGATTTCGCAATTTGGTTAAGTCTTCTTCAAAAACAGAGGAATAATAAACAGAATCTTTATTAAGTAAAATAGAAGCTGAATTATCAGCTGCTAAAATGATTATTGGTTTTTCATCTTTCCTGAAGTTCTTTTTCAAAAATGGAGATAGTAAAAAAAAACTGATCAAGCTGATAACCACAAAGCGAATGGCGAACATGATCCAGGAAGGAAAAGTAAATATGCCTTTCCCTTTGCGGAAATAATTTACAAAATAGAGTGAAAAGGCAAATGATGCACCTGTAAAAATGCAAATGAGAATGAACCAATGTGGGTAAACTGTACTTAACAATGACTTTTATTAAAGTGTTTATTGCTGCGAATTTAAGGATTTAATTCAGTCTTAAAAGATGTACCTATTTGGTGACTTCAGTTTGTATCCTTTTTATTTCAGCATTAGTTAATCCAAACAAATTAAATACCATCTCATCCAACTCAGCAAATCTTTCTTCGTAAAGTTCCTCATCGGCAGATGCCAGCATGAGTTGGTCAGAAAATTTCTCCAAACGTTCAAGCGTCTGTGTCTCGAATAAAGGCAAGGGTAATTGCTCCAAATGACTTCGAAGAACTTTCAACGCAAAAAACTTCTTTTTGAAAATGAATTGATATAAAGTAGAGTTAAAAAGAGCCATTATTGCTTTTATGGAGTAGTCAGGTATTTTGGGGATCACTATATTGGCGCTGTTTAAGCTTAATCGCTGTTTGTTGTCGTAGGCAAAAACCAATTTGTTGGAAATAAATTTATAAATGAGTTTTTCTTTAGCCTTATAGCGAATTAATGGTGCTGCTTGCTGAAGCTTGTCCCGATCGAACCTAATCCAGTTTTTAGCATTTTTTATTTGGAATTTCTGAATATCAGTGCCTTTTAAAATAACCTGCCAACCTTTTTTTGGCGATTGAGCTAAAAATTCCTTATTGTTTCCGCTTACAATTCCTAAAACCCAGTCAGCCTGATTTTGAAGCGTTTGGTGTTCTAATGAATAAACTTTTTCAATTATGCGCGCATCTTCATTAGTATTGTAAATATCAAAAACCAAATCCTTGTTTCGCTGAAAACGACTCGAGTTAATGGTGTAGCTATCTCCATTTGTGATAATGGGCAAACTGATATTATGTTCAGGAATTTTTTGCAAATCCAATCGAATAACCGGAGTAAATACATTGCTAAAAATCCGATTGTAGTTAAAGATTTTTATGGCTTTTGCATTCTGCAAAATAAACTGCCTGATATCTTTATGAAATTTGATGTTCAGAATGGATTCTGGTAATATATAGGACAAGAAACCTCCCTGGTTCAACAAGTTCAAACCGATAAATACAAAATAGGAGAATGATTCGAGTGTTAAAATGGAGGGATAATTTTCCTTTAAAAAACTGAGTTGCTCAACCTGAAATTCTGCTCCCCATGGCGGATTGCTGATAATTAAATCAAATTTTCTGTTTTTGTGAATTTTATCGTCAAGCGAATAATTATAAATAATGTCTCTTGTATAAATATTGGGACTAAAATTAAAATCCCTGAATAATATCATTAAATTTAATCGAGCAATTTTCACAGCAATGGGATCGATATCATAACCCCAAATATTTTCAGGTTTAATTAAGCGACCCATTTTTTTAATCTGTTTCCCTGCTGCTATTAAAAATTGACCGGTTCCACAGCAAGGGTCCAAGATTTTCACTTGTCCTTTTATTTGATTGAGATACTCACCTGCCATGTTTTCGCATAGCTCTGATGGTGTATAATAGGAGCCTTCTTTTGATTTGTGGCCTTCCGTTAAAATAGATTGATATATACTGCCAATGAAATCACCATCTAAGGCAATCCGAACATCTAAAAGCGGTTGATATTTATCGATTTTAGATTCCAGATTTAAATCCAGCTGCCATAAATTAAGTTCTTGACTGATGTTTTCGTGTAGGCTGTTTTTATTGTAAAACTTGAGTAATTCCTGAAGGGGTAAATTGTCAAATATCTTTTCCTGAACCAACTTATTTAAACATAAAACAAAAATGCTCTCGGCAACTTCAAGCTTGTTTTTGTTGACAATATTGATAATAATCTCGATAAGAGGAACGTCCTCGGGATTTCCAGTATATTCTTCTGGAACAAATGTGCGATTTGAATTCTTTTTATTGGCTCTGTTTCCCAATCTTCCAATTTCGCCATTTTCTATTTGTTCTTTCAAATGCAATACTTGCCGCTTTTGATACAGCAGGGTGTTATTTTTCTTAATTGGCTTTAAATAACCCTGTTTTTCCCAATTTTGTACAGTGGTAGTTGTAATGCCAAGTTGCCTTGCTGTTTCTTTTATGCTAAATGTGCTACTCATGTTTTGCTTGCTTCTAAAACATTGCGAAGTTCGTGAAAAGGCTTATTCCTGCCTCTATCATCTTATTCTGTGATTGTTAATAAGCTAAAAGAATCACTTTTGTTTCATCAGAAAGCAAGCTCTAAGCTATTAATTATTAATTGTTTGCATCATTATTGAACAATTTATGGCATTAAAACAAAGTTATGAAGATAACATCCCTTTTCGGACGTGTGCTATTCGCACTTTCCTTTATCGCCTACGGAATTAATCATTTTCGTCAAACAGCTAAAGCTGCCTCCTACATTCCTGATTATATTCCTTTCCCTGAGATATGGGTATATGCTACCGGAGCAATTTTTATTTTAGCTGGTATAAGCATGGCTATTAATTATAAAGCACGAATTGCTGGATTTGCCCTTGCATCTATTATTCTGGTGTTTATTCTGATTTTATATCTGCCGAATTTGGCAGGTTCAAAAATGGCCATTACCACTTATGCTGCATTTATTGGTGCTTCTTTATTCATTGCAGGAAACTCCAAAGCCTGATTATTGCCAATTATTATTTCTTTTGTGTATGTTTCGCCTTAAGCGATTACTTTAATTGATCTAATGCTTTGATTAGGTCATTTTTTAAAAGATCGAAATTTTCAATTCCTACAGAAAGCCTGATCATCCCCGGATAGGGATATTTAGCACCCCAAACAGCTTCAACCGGAAGCATAATAGAATCAACATCTCCTAAAGTTGGAACAATAGGGATTTGTTCTTTTATTTCTTCAATAAAAGCAAGACAATTTTTTTCTTTCTCGGAATTATCTTTTCCGGCAATATCAAAAGTAATCATAGCTCCAAAAGCATTGCCTCTGGTTAATTTCACTGCATTATTATGTGTAGGGTGAGTTTTGATCCCAGGATAGTGCACAAAATCAATGGCAGGATGTTGTGCTAGTATTTTAGCCAGATTGAATGCATTTTCACATTGTTTTAAAAATCTGATTTCAAAAGTTTTGAGAAATGATAGTAATCTGGAGGCATCTACAGGGCTTATCATATGACCTATCCATTTTCGATAGTTAATCATTTGCTTAAGATCATCCATATCATTTCCCATAACCGCTCCTGCCGTTAAATTTCCATGTCCGGCAAAATATTTTGTAACACTATGAATTACTAAATCAGCACCATCTTCTAAGGGCTTCCAAAGTAAGGGTGTTGAAAAAGTATTGTCAACCAGTACTTTAGCACCATGCCTTTTGGCAAGTTTTATTATTTCTTTTGCATCAGCCACAATAAGCATTGGGTTGGAAACAGCTTCAAAATAAACTACCTCAGGGCGAATTTCTGCTAATATTGCATCAAGCTTATCTAAATTATAGGAGCCATCATCAGCAAAGAAAGTATGTACATCAATTCCCCGTTTTTCTTTGAGAACCAAATCGATATAAGAATTTGTTCCTCCGTAAATCTCAGAAAAAAACAGCCAGGGTTTGGTCGATTTTCCCTTGTGAAATAGGGATAATGCTAAATCTATTGCCGACATACCTGATTGGGTCAGCAAGCTCCAGGCACTGCCTTCAATTTTGGCTAACTCTTTCTCAGCATCAACAACCACAGGATTGCGATATCTGGAATAAATGTAGTTATCAGGTTCATGCGGATGGTTTTGTTCTTCTGAAAATGCTTGTTTTAGTTGTTCAACATTTTCGAATGCAAAGCCAGCATCTTGATAAATTGGACTTTGAATGGAATTGATCTTGTTTTTTAGCATGATAAAAATTGAGTTGTATTGATAAACCTTGAAACGAATTTCCTTAAAATCATTCAAATAGTTAAAAACAAAAATGAAATCGTCTATTATATAAAATTGTGTCCGATTTTTGCATCTCCCGAATTTTAAACAATTAATAATCAAATCATAGTATTATATACTTCATGAGGATTCCAATTTCTATACTGCTATCACTATTTATTAGTACGTTTAATTTTGCACAAAAAGTTGAAGTATTGGACAATACGAATCTTCAGCCATTAGCTGATGTTTATATTTACTGTGGAGGACAATCGGTTTCAACTAATACTTTAGGATATGCTGAAATTGGCATTTTTTCAAAAACAGATAGCATTCTTTTTCTCAGGCAATCCTATAAAAAAATTGTAACATCATATAGCGAACTAAAGGAAGCAGGCTTTAAAATCCAAATGATTGAAAGTGCTATAAGTTTGCCTGTATTTGTAGTTACTTCTGACAAATGGGAACAAAGTAAGCTAGAGGTTCCTGTTAAAATAATTACAATTGATCAAAAACATATATCTTTCGAAAATCCACAAACAGCAGCTGATTTATTAAGCATTTCGGAGGAAGTTTTTGTTCAAAAAAGCCAATTAGGTGGAGGAAGCCCTATGATACGTGGATTTTCCGCAAATAGATTACTATTGGTTGTGGATGGTGTTCGAATGAATAATGCCATTTATCGTAGTGGAAACTTGCAAAATGTAATTTCGTTAGATGCAGCAGCTATTGAAAATACAGAAGTCATTTTTGGACCAGGTTCAGTGATTTATGGAAGTGATGCCCTTGGTGGAGTGATGGATTTCCATACCTTAAAGCCAAAACTTTCTGTGGCCAATGTATCCGAATATTCTGGCTCAGCCTGGATGCGTTATGCCTCTGCCAATCAGGAAAGAAGCACTCATTTTGATTTGAATTTTGGCAGATGTCGTTTTGCCAGTGTTACCAGCTTTACCATGAGCGAGTATGATGATTTGATGATGGGCAATGTGGGATTTGAAGAATATACAAGGAAAGAATATGTGCATCAAGTAAGCGATAGTGATCATGTTTTTAAGAATGCAAATAGAAACAGGCAGGTTCAAACCGCATACAGCCAAATGAACTTTATGCAAAAATTCCGTTTTCGACCTAATGAATACTCTGATTGGATTTATGCTTTTCATTATTCCCAAACATCTGATGTTCCCCGATACGATAGGTTAACACAATACAATAGTGATTCAAATTTGAAATATGCTGAATGGTCTTATGGTCCACAAGTTTGGATGATGAATTCTTTAACCTATGTCAATAAAAAGCAACGAAAATGGACGGATAAAATGAAGTTTATTTTTGCCCGACAAGATTATAAAGAAAGCAGGCATAGCCGAAAAATTTGGGATGAAAATAGGTATAACCGATTTGAAGAAGTTATAGTTTATACATTGAATTTTGATAATGAAAAGAAGCTTAAAGAAGATTCATATATTTTTTATGGAATCGATGGATCATACAATTCCATTTCTTCATCAGCAACAATTTACAACACTAAAACAGCAGCATTAAATGATTACGCGAGTAGATATCCTGATGGATCGCAATACCTGAGTTTAGCTGTTTATGGGAATTATAAAAAAAACATCAGTAAAAAATTAACTTTTGTAACAGGCATGCGCTATAGTCGCGTATTTATTTATTCAATTTTTGACACGAGCTTTTATTCGTTTCCTTTTAAAGATATTACGATCAATACAGGTGCATTTAATGCCAGTGCTGGCTTAGTCTGGCATCCTGATGAAAGCTGGCAAATCAATACAAGTTTGGCTTCTGGATTTAGAGCGCCAAATATAGATGATATTGGAAAGGTATTTGACTCAGAGCCGGGAGCGGTAGTTGTTCCCAATCCTGATCTCAAACCTGAATATGCCATTAATCTGGATTTAGGTGCTGAAAAGTCATTTGGAGAATTCCTCCAGATAGAAGCAACCACTTTTGCAACTTATTTATTGGATGCCATGGTTCGTAGAGATTTTCTTTTCGATGGTCTTGATTCGATTGTCTACGATGGTGAGATGAGTCAGGTTCAAGCTTTGGTCAATACAGGTAGTGCCTACGTTTATGGATTTCATATAGGTGTAAATGCAGATATCAGCACTCCTATAATTATCAAGGCAAGTTTAACGTATACCAGAGGGATGGAAAAGGATGAAAAAAGTGGCGATTATGTTCCCTTAAGGCATGCTGCTCCTACCTTTGCAAGCGTACATTTTGTGTATCAAATTCAGCGTTTTCGTGCCGATTTGTATGGGCGCTATAACGCCATGATTTCCCATAAAGACCTATCTCCTATAGAAATCAGCAAAAGCTATATGTATGCTACTGATGCGCATGGTGATCCCTATTCACCTGCTTGGGGTACATTGAATTTTAAAGCCATGTATCAAATTAATTCGCATATTCAAATCAATGCAGGTATAGAAAACATAACCAATTTACGATACCGCCCTTATTCTTCTGGTATTGTTGCTCCAGGTAGAAATTTTATTCTGGCTTTAAAAGGAAGTTTTTAATCTTCTCAAAGATTAAGTATTCGTTTCTTTCAACTGTATTTCAGGCGTTACAATCTTCATTTCCAAATAGAACTCAAAGCGATCAATCAATTCACTTATGGCAAGTGAAGCAAATAGAATAATAGGTTGAGTTGAATATGCAATTGCCGGAATCACTATGGCAAAAAAGAGTTTGACTACAGTCAGGTTTAGCAGTTTTTGCTCATCCTTTTTTACAAAAAACAATTTCCTGATCAGGTAAATAAGATTTTTTGCCAAAACAACTATAACAAGTAGTTGTGGGAAAGAAATAAGAAACAGGAAAAGAGCAATGTATATGGTTTCTCCTGTGTGGAATATCCTTTTCTGACTAGTAGCTGCTTTTCTGTACAACTGATCGACAGAGATCAGGCTCAGTAGAGCAAGGACAACAGACAACACAAGCAGCGTAATTGATTTGATATCTACATAATATCCAAAAGCCATAATTCCGACAAAAAGAGTGTAAAAGACAATCTCCCTGCTTAGCCATGAATATTTGAAATTCAAAATGGCTCGGAAAGCCCTTATTGGTTTGCCAAGGTGAATTAAGCTCAAACCTAAGCCTGCCAGAGCAGCTGTGAAAAATGGAATGGGGTGAAACTGAATATTGCCAGCTAAACAGGAAAAATAATATCCAACTAAAGTGGCTACAATAAAACTGAATAAGGCTAATGGCCATTCATCTTTCAGCTTGATTTTCTGCTCCACTTTTTCTTCTATAATAATTTCTGGACATCCTGCTGGTTTTAAAACATCAACATCCATAAAAGGAGTCTTGCGATTATTGAAAAGTGGGATTATATCAATTTTAGGCTTTATACCGAATTCTGTAAAACTTGGGATTTGATTCTTACTGTCGGATATAATTCCATAATCCAATGCACCGACAGGACAATTCAAGGCACAAGCAGGTTTTTCATTTTCCTGTAATTTGTGTTCGCAGAAAGTGCATTTCTGCATAATCCCATTTTGCAATTTTGGAGCATCATAGGGGCAAACCCATGAGCAATAGCTACAACCAATACATTTTCGGCTATCAATTAATACAGCATTTGTTTTAGCATCTCTATGGTATGCATTGCTTGGACATCCTTTCATACAGGGTGCTTCCTCGCAGTGATTGCATGCAATAGAAAGATAGAAAAGTGGAATTTGGGATTGCTGATAGCTGTTTGAATTGTGTACGTTTCGCCAATTGTAAGCTAATTCTGTTTTGTTTTCAATTTGACAAGCCAATACACAAGCCTGACAACCAACACATTTATTTTGGTCGAAAATGAAGCCTTTGGTTTGTATTTTAGCTGCTATCTTTGGCATCGGTGAATTAAGTGCAATTATCTAAACAATAAATAATCAGCCTGCAAGTTAAGAATTTATGACGATCCCGTTTTTAAGAAATACATATACTCCTGTTCAAGGCCAAACATATAGTTTATTTGATGGCATAACAACCTACAAATACTTCAGAACGATTGAGTCAATAATTGACAAGCTTTTGATTGATTCCGATTTGAATTCTTTGCTTCAGGAAGTTCGCAAACAGAGTCAACTTTCTTTTACTACAAGAGTAATTCAAAAAGCAAATGCAGATAGATCAATTCAGAATGAAATAAGTGATTTAATTTTTGACAAACTATCTGCCTATACCTCAGGCACCGAAAATCACCTCAAGCAACTAAGTCGTTTCAAACTTCGAGAAAAAGTTGTTTGGACCACAGAAAAACAACATCATCTGTTTATGTTGGAAATTGGAATTCTGAATAGGATCAATTTGTCCAGATTTAAGAATTGCCAAAATAGAATAGCTTTACTTCCCTATTGTTTGCGAGATGAAAACCTTGAATGCAAGTCGATAAAAAAAGATTTTGAAAAGGTTTGTGTCAATTGTTCAACAGCTTGTTTATTGGGTGTGATTAGTTCTTTTCTTAAAAAGCACAAAATTGAAGCTTATTTGTGGAGTGGGAAAAGCTTAAAACCATTATTCAAGCAATATAGAAATAGAAACGAAAGCATTGGGGTGTTGGGAATAGCTTGTATTCCTGAGTTAAGAGAAGGAATGAAAAAAGTGAGTCAAGCAGGAATCCCTGTTATTGGACACCCATTGAATGCCAATCGTTGTCCGAAGTGGATGGGTAAAATGCATCAGACAAATACGGATTTGGTGCAATTAGAAGAGTTATTGGAAAAGAAATGTAAATGATATTTTCATTCTCAGGCAAGCGTTTTATATTTAATCAGTCAATATTTCTAAGTGAAAATAAGTAGTTGCATTAGAAGTTTACAAGAAAAATTTCAGCGTATTTGCATAAAGTAAATATGATTTTTTTTGTAGGTTTGCAGCCTACTTCTAAAAATATGAAGCAATACTTCCTCATATTCTGCTTTATAATGGAAATTCCCGTCAGGGTCTGCTAAGACTTATTGGGTTTTCCTGGAGAATTATTTTTTACATAACATTTTTATTAAATCATTAAAAATCAGTAACTAATCAGGGACAAACATAGCAAGTAATTTTATTCAATTTCTGAGTTTTCCACAATATAGATGACAGGTACACGCTTAGGCAATTAATAGTTGCAATCGAATTGATTTGGAATATTTTAAGAAATGGGAATAACAC
>JABINZ010000194.1 GCA_018698135.1 Bacteroidota bacterium | reverse complement strand
CAAAAACGATATGTACGATTAAAGTGACTGTTCCTAACTCTGAAGAAACTATAGAGAAAGTTTTACTGCTCACTGAAAAACAAAAACAATTAGCTAAATTGTTTTTGTTTTAAATTGGGTGGCGCATTGACGAAGTCAGGAGTAGCTCAGTTGGTAGAGCAAAGGACTGAAAATCCTTGTGTCGGCAGTTCGATTCTGCCTTTCACCACAAAGCCCCACAATAGTGGGGTTTTGTTATTTAGGACTATCTCATTTCTCCCCATCTTATTTTTTTTCACTAAATGTGTACCTTAGCATTTTTAAATTGTTATTTTTACGCACTTTTTTAGATACTTAATAATTAAATAGGATGAGAGTTTATCAGACCAAAGAGATTAGGAATGTTTCACTTATGGGTGGACCAGGTTCGGGCAAAACGACCTTAGCTGAGTGTATGCTCTTCGAAGGTGGCGTGATTGACAGAAAAGGCAATGTTGAAAGTAAGAATACAACATCCGATTACAAGCCTATTGAGCATGAAAGATTAAACTCTGTTTATTCAACAGTTTTATTTGCAGAATACAATGATCGCAAAATTAATTTTATTGATAATCCGGGTTTTGATGATTTTGTTGGTGAAGCCATTGCTTCGATGAAAGTTGCAGATGTGAGTTTGCTACTCATGAATACCAACAATGGTATTGAGGTCGGTACAGAACTTTCGTGGAGACACGCAGCAAAATATAAACAACCTATTGTATTGGTCGCAAATCATCTGGATCATGAAAAAGCTGAGTTCGATGATTTGGTGAAAGAGGCTAAAGACTTTTTCGGAAATAAAGTTATTGTAGTACAATACCCTTACAATGCTGGAAAAGGATTCGACTCTATTATTGATGTTATTACAATGAAATTGTATAAATATCCTGTTGGTGGAGGAAAACCTGAGATTCTGGATATCCCATCTGAAGAAAAAGAAAAAGCTGAAGAATTGCAAAATGCATTAGTTGAAGCTGCAGCAGAGAATGACGATGCCCTCATGGAATTGTTTTTCGACAAAGGAACACTCAATGAAGATGAAATGAGGTCAGGTATTAAACTTGGACTGATAAATCGTGACATTTTCCCTGTATTTTGTACTTCAGCCAAAAACCACATTGGAATTACTCGTTTAATGGAATTCATCATTAATGTTATTCCATCCCCAGATGAGAATCCAATGAAATCTGATCAGGGTGAAGATATCGTATGTGAAGGTTCAAAACCTGCATCTGTATTTGTTTATAAAACAGCTTTTGAAGAGCATTTAGGTGAGGTTTCCTTTATGAAGGTAGTAACCGGAGATGTAACAGAAGGAGTTGATTTTGAAAATGTACAGACAGGTTCTAAAGAAAGAATCAGTCAGTTATATATGATAGCTGGTAAGAAAAGAGAAAAGGTAAATAAAGCTTGTGCCGGTGATTTGTTTGCTACCATTAAAATGAAGAATACCAAAACAAACAATACCCTCAATGCAAAAGGATCATCAGTTGTTGCTTCACCTATTGATTTTCCAGAACCAAAAATCAGAACAGCAGTTAAAGCAATTAATAATTCAGATGATGAAAAACTAGCTGCTTATCTTTTGAAAATGAATGTAGCTGACCCAACCATTATATTTGAGTATTCGAAAGAATTGAAACAAATGTTGATTCATGGTCAAGGGGAATTGCACATTAATATTGCCAAATGGCATTTGGAAACAGAACAAAAAATTCCTGTGGAGTTTTTCCCTCCAAGAATTTCCTATCGTGAAACAATCACAAAGCAAACACTATCTGACTATAAACATAAAAAACAATCAGGAGGATCTGGACAATTTGGTGAAGTATACCTAATGATTGAACCATTTGTAGAAGGTATGCCTGATCCACCTAAAGATAAGTATAACGTTCGTGGAAAAGAAGAAATTACTTTACCTTGGGGTGGAAAGCTTGTTTTTATCAATGGTATTGTTGGTGGAGTAATCGACACTCGTTATTTACCAGCTGTTCTGAAAGGTATCATGGAGAAAATGGAAGAAGGTCCGTTAACAGGATCTTATGCTCGTGATATTCGTGTAACGGCCTATGACGGAAAGATGCATCCTGTCGATTCAAATGAAATTTCATTTAAATTAGCAGGGAAACATGCGTTTGCAAGAGGATTCAAAAATGCTGGACCCAAATTACTTGAACCTATTTATTTGGTAGAAGTTGTTGTACCTGAAGAAAGAATGGGAGATGTTATTACTGATATTCAGGGACGAAGAGGAATGATCCTGGGTATGGAAGGGGAAGGTATATATCAGAAGGTTAAAGCTAATGTGCCATTAGCCGATATGAATAAATATTCAACAACTTTAAGCTCCATTACAAATGGAAGAGCTTCTTACTCAATGAAATATGTAGAATATCAGCAAGTACCACCAGATGTTCAGGATAGATTATTGAAAGAGTACGAAGAAAGTAAAAATGAAGAAGATTAAATTTTCATTAATACATTTGAAAACCCACTTATTTAAGTGGGTTTTTTGTTTTAGTTAAGCTTGTAACCTGAGTTCGGGATAACAAATATTTACAGCTTCTTGAGGTTTTTCATAGACAATCCAGATTTTTCAGGACTATCGTGATAATTCAATAAAATCTGGGAATGTGTATGGGAAACCTCATGAAGCCCAAAGGGAGAGCAAATAGAGCACAAACTTTAAAAAAGAAATCTCTTGAAATAACCAGTTATAACTTCAAAATTTCTTCTTCAAATCTTATCCCCTATTTGCTCTCTGTTATTTATTTCTTATCCCGAACTCAGGTTTGTATCTTTAGAACTGAAAATAATATCAAAAAAAAGCAACTGCGCAGGCAACTTACTTAATCAAGTCTACGTCTACAAAAACAGAAAGGGAAAATGAATGAAAAAAAGCTCAATAACGAAGATAAAAAACTTATTGAAGCTTGCCTTAAAGGAGATTCATTAGCTCAAAAAAGATTGTTTAAAAAATACTATAATTTAATGTTTGCCATTTGCTTAAGATATACCAACGATCAGGACAACGCAAAAGAAATTTTGCAGGAAGGCTATATCAAAGTATTTAACAATATTGCCAAGTTTAAATTTGAAGGGAACCTTAGCAGCTGGATAAAACGCATTATGATCAATACGGCCATTGACAGATATCGCAAAACGGTTAGTGAGCCTGATAAAATTGATCTCGAAAATAACGAAAACATAAGCACTAAAGCTGATGTCTATGCAAGTCTTGAAAAAGAAGATTTGTTAAAATGCGTTCAAAAATTACCGAATGGTTACCGTACTATTTTTAATATGTATGTAATTGAAGGATATTCTCATAAGGATATTGCACGCGAATTGGGAATTAATGAAGGTACCTCCAAATCACAATTGTTCAAAGCAAAGCAAATGCTTCAAGGCATGGTAAACGAACTATTTAAATAATGCCAGATAAAATTCAACATACTGACCCATTATTTGAAGCCTTTAATAAAGGACTAAAAGATTTTAATCCAAATATTCCTGAAGCAAATATGGATGCTGATTGGAGTAGGATTGAATCTAACATCAGTACGCCACAGCCTTCAACAGGCATGAGTGGTATGCAAGGAGTAGGGTTAAAAACTATTGGATTTGGTATTGCTGGAGTTGCTGTTGTGACTACGGCTATTTTCCTTCTTACGTCAAAACCTGAAAATGATATCGAATCAGCAGTAATAGAAGAGATTAACAAAACAGAATTATTTATTGAAGATCAAGTATCCATAGATATCCCTGAAGATCAAAGCACGAATTATAATCAAGAGGCAAAGCAAGAAATTATTATTTCTGAAAAATCTGAACTAAAAGATAATTCTATTATAGAAAAATCATCAACAGCTAGTAGTTCTATTGCTTCTAGTAGCGGCATTGAGAAAAAAGATGTCGTATCTGATAACCCTCCAACTGTCACCATTTGTTCAAACAGTCAAGAAGATTTACTTAAAGTTGCTGATGTCAGCTTTTCAGATACATTTATTTGCCTTGGAGAAGTTCTTAAAGTGTCATTCTACCAACCAGCAAGTAGTATGGGAATGCGTGTTTATGTGTTACTGCCGAATCAGAAAAAGCAAATTATCAATGGTGAAATTTCACATAAATTTAATAAATCAGGCGATTATTTTGTGGAGATTGTTTGCACAGATAATGTACAAGAAGTAAGTAGAAAGCAAAGAATAAGAGTTTTTGAATTACCTCAGGCTGAATTTAGTTATGAGAATAGCGATTCAAAAACCATAAATTTCGAAAATTTATCGAGCAATATAAGTACATCAATCTGGTCTTTTGGTGATGGCAATAATTCAAATGAAAACTCACCTGTTCATCAATATACTTCATCAGGAAATTACATGGTTATTTTAACAGTTAAAACAAAAGAAGGCTGTTCGAATGATCTATCAAAATATATTGATATTGTTACTGAAAATGAGAAAGTTTATCCACCCAATTACTTTACACCAAATGGTGATGGCAAAAACGATTATTATTACATTAGCCTTGAAAACACAGAAATATTCCAATTAACTATAATTGATAGGAGTGGAAACATATTATTTAACGCTTCCGATCCGAATCAAAAATGGGATGGAAAAGATATGAAAACTGGCAAAGAATGTCTTGAGGGTAACTATTACTATATGCTTACCTATAAATATAAAGGACAATTAGTTTCGGAAAAGAAATCTGGAACTATTTATTTAACGAGATAAAGATATAATTTTATAAATTTGAAATCAAATTCGATAGTTATGAAAAAGTTTAAGAAAATCCGGAATTTAGTACTAGGGGTGTTTTTGCTTAGCCTTATGGGCAGTTATGCACAAGCACAATGTACATTAAAAGCTGACAAAATCACAGCATGTCGGGGAAGTTCAATTAATTTCTCTATTCCTGCTACGACAACTTTCAGCTCTATTAAATGGTCATTTGGTAATGGCGACAGTAGTGTTCAGCCTACCAGTACCGTAAACTATATTTACGATACATTTGGGACATTTAATGCCTGTGTTACCCTTTTCAATTCTGATGGATCTATCAAATGTGGTCCTAGTTGTTTAACCATAACTATTTATGACAATCCGAAAGCAGATTTAATACTTCCACTTGAGAAAATTATGTGTTTTGAGCAGAATAGTTTCTGCTTTAAGGACAATTCTCTACCGGGCGTTTTTAATTCTGCACCAATCCAAACCTATTTATGGGATTTTGGTTCAGGAGACTCCAGTACAACACAGCATCCTTGTTGGTCGTATACACATGATGGAACGTATACCATTATTTTGACGGTTACCGATACAAATGGTTGTTGGGATACTTCGATGAAAACAACCAGTATTACGGTTCTTCCTAAACTGAATCCAAAATTTGAAACTCATTTTCAAATTGGTTGTCCTGAAACACCAGTTACATTCAAAAACACCATGGATACTGTCGGAAAATGTATTACCGAGTGGACTTGGGATTTTGGTGATGGTACTGTCATCACATCCGATAGCGATACCCTTTGGGGAAAGCCTTCGTTTGTTCATATTTATAAAAAAGATGGAACTTTTAATCCAACTTTAACTGTTCGAACCTGTCATGGTTGTGTCGACAGTCTTAAAAAGTTTTCCGGAGCTAAAAATATTTTCTACTATTTCGATATTGTTCAAAAATCTAATCCTCCACAGTGCTGGCAAGATAATAGCCTGTGTTTCGCTCAAAAACCCAGAAGAAATGCATATTATTGGTTATGGAACTTTGATGATCCTCCATCTATGTTGTTAAATACAAATGATGAGGAATGGGAGCCATGTCACCATTATACAGCACCTGGTGTTTATCATATTAGTTTGAAAATTTGGGAGCCAAACTGTATTCGAGATACAACATTCTGTACCTACATTCCTTTATTAGGACCTCAGGCAATGATCAACATGCCTCCTCCTCCTGCTTTCCCAGCAAACGATCAGTTACAGGCCAAGCCTATTCCTGTTTCATTCTGGCATACCATGTCAAGTACTTGTTGGAACCCTGCTGGTGATCCGGTTGATTATGTGATCAGATCAGCTAAAGCTCCGCTAGTAATAGGTCAGGTTGATTCATTTTGTAATAGTTTGCTTGACTCTGCAAATTTTGCAGATAATTATAAGCCACATCCTTGTCCGGCTGGAAGTCCGCATTTAGTTTCACGTGATTTCCCCATGCTTTCACCTCCTATCAGTACAACCTATATTTATGATGTTGTAGTTGATTCGACTGTACAAACGTGGAATCCGGGGAATAATATTCCTCCAGGTGTGCAATTTGAGACTGTTTACTTCCCTAAATCGGGAGGAGCTAACATTCAGACTATGCATGACACGGACTTGTTTAAGCATGATTGCTCTGGACCTAACTACGTTAGATTTACAAATAATTCAATAAAATATAGATGGTATTATGCCATTGATGATAATCCATTATTGTATTTCCCTGTTTTTGCCATGCGCACAGGTGCTGGTGCAAATCCTGATATGAAATTCGATAATTGCTACAATCCGTCCTATCCATGGGCTAGTGATAGTATGCAGTATTTGTGGAGTTTTGCTGATGGAGATCCTTGTACCTCAACAGAAGCTGTTCCCAATATTAATTGTCAGTTTTCTACAGAAATACAGCCTTGGCATCTTTACAAAGAAGATGGATGTTATAGTGTAACATTATCAGTTACAGATACAGTCACAAATTGTGTGAGTGAAGCCAGTGTTAATATTGTTATGGAAGCACCTGATGCAGGTTGGGAAGTAGCAAAATTTGGTATGTGGAAAAAGGATGTTCCAGCAATGGATTGGGCCAAACAATTATCAACTCCTCCAGCATTAGGGCGAAGAGGTGTTATATTGAATGGTACACCCTGCGTAGGAATTAACTATCCTCAAGTTCCTTCTTTTAATGAGACACTTCCATCTTGTGCACGTCAAACATGGTGGATGGTTTTTGACTCAGTATCAAATGGATTTGGAGGTTGTGGTACACCAACTGCTATCTGTACAGATCAAACCAAATTGGATATTGATGGAGATGGTGTTCGTGAATCTATAGAAAATCACACACAGTATGATTGTGCATGGGTTGATGAAATTACCTTTATGATGATGGGTAATCAGTGGATATATGGTGATGGTGGTTGGAAAACAATCGGTTTAATCATCAAAACTGGTGATTGTTTTGATACATTTTTCTACCATGACTATAAGTATATTGCCGATTTAAATAATGCATTCAACATTAATGATCCATATAATTATAATGCAGCCACAGGTAAATATTTGCCGATGGATTATGCTGCTAACCAGCATCTGCGTTTATGTCCTAATTTACAATCTATATTAACGGTTGGCGATACCGATCAGGTTGGTATTGTTGATTTTAGATTCTTTGTCGACAAATACTTCCCGGGAGCCTCACCATTATGGCCTTCTGTACATATGGAAGACAGTTGTCAAATAACCAAACCGGATACTATTTGGTGGATGTGTCACAAGGATTCATTTACTATCGATCCATTTAATCCGAAGAAAAAGATTTATTTCGGCTGTTTTATGTATCCTGATTTTACACGAAATAAAAAAGTTGATCCAATAGAGTGGGCTGATTTTGCTGCAAGAGGATATTTCCCTGCTGATACATTCCCTCAGCTTACATTAACTGATTCATTTTATATGAAGCAGGATGGAGCTCCACATTTAACTGATATTGAGCATGATTGGAGTTTGAATGTTCCCGGTAAATACCGTGTAACATCTACAATAAAGAATGTGTATGGTTGTGCAACCGGTAGTGCTGCACGAATAGTTGTAGGACACTATTCTAACTTTGAAGCTGATGATCGCATAATTTGTTATGAAGGTGGTGGAGATACCGTTATATTTACGCATGACGTGCGTTATTTCTGGATTAAGCAAACTCCATTTGAGCCAGATTTAAATCCAAATGAGTTTTGGGTTGACCCCGCCAATACTACAGGTATTATAGGCCCACCAACCAATGATGCTATGTTTGGTACAAGAGCAGGTGTTCCTGTAGCTCCTTCTGTTCCTGAGCGTGTAGAGTGGGATTTCGGAGACGGTACAGGATGGCATACCAATGCCATGCTAACTGATACTATTTTCTGGGTATTTAATAAGCCCGGTGATTATACGATTACCATGAGAACAACAGACAGTAATGGATGTGTTCAGGATTTGGAGAGGAAAGCATATGTTAAAGTGATGGGTGTTGTTGCTGATTTCGATACAATCAATGCTCCAGCTGTTTGTGCTCCTCAACCAGTTAAATTCGTTGATTTGTCAATGTCGTTGAATAACTACACCTATGTGTTTGATAAAAACGGACAAATTATCGACAGTACCATGGTTGATAGTGTTGTTTACTGGACATGGAGTTTCCATGATGACAGAGGTAGTAACTCAATTTCATATATTAAGTCACCTACACATACTTATATTACTAACGGTACTTATGATGTTACGCTTATTGTGCGTATGCTAAACGGTTGTGTCGATACGATTACAAAACCAGCTTACATAAATATTACAGGGCCACAGCCTAAGTTCTGGCTCTACAAAAATGGTGAGAAGCGTTATAACGATACCATTTGTGCTGGAGAGTTTATTGTTGTTCTGGATTCATCTGGTTCAACTACTGACTGGCAGTTTGTGAAAGGTGATAATACCATTATGGCAGACACTAGCCGACCAGCAAACCATCAATTTGCTATCCAGTATACAAAACCAGGTACGTATAATATTTATCTAAATGCAACCGCAAAAGTATTCTATCCAACACCTCCTCCAGGATATTGGGGAGATTGTACGGCAAATTATGCCAGGACAGATAATCCGGAAGATACCTTCTTTACGGTAGTGGTTATGCCTGTTAAAGCTTCTGCTTTTGGCGGAGATACAATACTTTGTGATGGAGATGTAGCTACTTATATAGATAGTTCTGCAGTTCAATTTGATGATATCATTTGGAACTTTGGAGATGGATCAGGATATTCTGCACATAAGCAAGGAGAAACTGTAACGCATATATTTACAACGGGTGCTACTTCATACGATACAACCTATAGTGTTGAAATAGATGCTAAAATTCATCCTGATAGTTTGTCTTGTCCTGATAAAATCAAGACTCTGCCAGTGCGTGTTATGAAAACAGATGCTGTAATGGCTGTCAAAGATAATTCAATGCCGGTATTCACCTTTGAAAATAGTGCAAAAGGTGCCACTCATTACGAGTGGACGGTTACTGGAACATCTGAAGAAGGTCATGTATTTGATGAGTCATACCTAACGCAGTCGCAAGATGTTTATGTGTTCGACTTTGAAGATTATAAAGGAGAATATACAGTATGCTTGTGGGCATGGATTGAAACTCCGGGTCTGAATGGATGTTTAGATACTTCATGTGTTGTAATCAATAATACATTTGAGGTTTCTGTTGGCTTCCCGAATATCATGACTCCTAATGGTGACGGAATTAACGATGAGTTGAATTTCAAAGATCCTCAAGGTACTTATGATGTTCCACATGGTGTTACTTTCTGGGAAGTACAGGTGTTCAACAGATGGGGTGAAAAAGTATTTGAGTCAGACGATCCTGCAGTTCATTGGAATGGCTTGATGACTAATACTGGAAACCGCTGTGCTGACGGTACATATTACTGGACATTGAACTACCAATTAAGAGGAGAAGAGTTCAAGAGTCGTTCAGGTACAGTTACTGTACTTAGATAAAACAGTATTATCCAATAATTTACAGGCTGGTTCTATTTTAGAGCCAGCCTTTTTTTATGTAAAAATTTCTGTAACTTGAAGTTCTAATACCTGATCTTCAATTTGAATTATTACAGGAATGCATGGGAGAAAGTGCCTGTTATGCGGGCAATAATTCCTTTTTTAGCGGGAATACTACTGGCTATTGTATTTCCTCAGTTTCCAATTTTTGCTTGTTTACTGATACTGTTTTTTTCTATAGCAATTAGCTTACTTATTAATAAAATTAGAATCTCCTTAACCTTTAGATTCCGAATTGTTCAGGGAATTTTAATGCATACAGCCATATTTTCAGCTTCCTTATTGCTGACTATTTCAACAAATCAAATAGCCTTTAATAAGCACTTTTCTCATCTTGCTAAGCATGATTCCTTTTTAATTCTAAAAGTAAAGGAAACTCCAGAAGAAAAAGAGAACACCTATAAAATGCTTTGCAAAGTAATAAGTGTTTGCGACTCCAGTCATATTCAATCAAGCACTGGAAAGCTGTTAACCTATATCCGAAAAGATAGTCTAGCTGCAGAAATCAGGTATGGCGATATATTGGTATGTTCAAATAATGCTCAATTGGTTGAGGAACCTAAAAATCCAGGGCAATTTGATTTTAAAAGATTCTTATCATACAAACAGATTTATCATCAGGCATTTTTAGAAAATACCAAATGGACACAAACTTCCTCAAACAAAGGTTTCTTTTTATTAAAATATATTTACGATTTACGAATTTCCATAGTCAACTTACTTGAAGAAAACATTAGTGGAAAAGACGAGAGTGCAATTGCAACGGCTTTATTAGTTGGATACAAAGCAGAGCTTAGTGATGAGGTCAAGGAATCCTTTGCCAGCACCGGAGCCATGCATGTGCTGGCTGTTTCAGGCTTGCATGTGGGTATCATCTTTATTGTTTTTAGTTTCATGTTTAAAGGCTTGCGTAAAAGGCCCAATGGCAAATGGCTTTATCTGATAATTAATCTAAGCCTACTTTGGACCTATGCTGTCATAACGGGCTTGTCTCCTTCGGTTTTACGTGCTTGTTCTATGTTCTCCTTTGTCATTATTGGAAAACATTTAAGAAGAGCGCCCAATATTTATAGCTCATTAATTACGTCAGCAATATTCCTGTTGATTTTAAACCCATATTTAGTAACTCAGGTGGGTTTTCAACTTTCTTATGCTGCTGTATTTGGAATTGTCTTTTTCCAACCTCGATTTTACAAATGGCTTGATTGGAAGAGATTCTGGTTAGGCGACAAAATATGGGCGCTTACAACTGTTTCACTTTCTGCACAGTTGGCAACCTTTCCGCTAGCCTTGTTTTATTTTACAATATTTCCCGTTTACTTTCTAATATCCAACCTTATTGTTATTCCTGCTGCAAGTATAATTATTTATGTAGGTTTTGCTTATCTGATATTTGAAGCAATAGGTTTGGTATTTATTAGTAAGTATTTGGTATTGGCTTTAGATCAAATTATTACAACCTTAAATAAGGCTATTTTGTTAATCAGAGATTGGCCAAAAGGATTGATTGAAGAGGTATATATCAGCGCTGAAATGATGATTATTGTTTATGTTATCATATTCTCATCAGCATTATTTCTAATCAATAAGCACAAAGTTTACCTTTATTTTAGTTTACTATCAATTTTTGTATTTGTAAGTATTTTTAGCATCTGGAATGTGCGCAACCACACCAATCAACGAATAGTAATTTATGCAATTCCCAATAGCACATTAATTGGCTTTTTTGATGGGAAGTCGGTCACCTTTTTAGGTGATTCGGCCATTCTCTCGAATTATGAATTAAGAAAATACAACACCTTCAGAGATTTATGGCGACATGGGGTTAAGTCTGCAAATGTGACGAATCTGACTATTGGGAGTCAATATAATTCAGATCGTTTGTATATTAATAGAAGTTTCATCCAATTCATGAATCAAAAACTTATTTTATATAATGGAGAAATTGAATATGCCAGCGATGAGAAAATTGATTGTAATAAGCTGATTCTTTATGGGAAGCATTATATTGATTTTCAAAAGTTGGAAGAAGTGTTTAAGCCTGACCTGATTGTATTGGATCAATCACTCAAATACAAAAAACGAAATGCAATTCTAAGTTTGTTGAAGGAAACGGAATTGAATTATTCAGACCTTAAATCAGGTGCAGCTATTATAATTGAATGATTATTTCAGTATGGATGGAATAGTTTGGCTGAAATTGCAGAAATTCGAGCTCGAATAAATATGAAGAAAAATGTATAGAACACACACTTGTGGGGAATTGAATGTTGAGCACATTGGGCAAATAGTAAAGCTGAGTGGTTGGGTGCAAAAATCCCGTGATTTAGGAGGAATGACCTTTGTTGATTTGAGAGATCGTTATGGAATTACTCAGCTGGTTTTTAATATGGAAACCAATGCTGATTTGTGTCAGCAAGCCAGAAAACTAAATAGAGAAGATGTGATTAGCATTGATGGTGTTGTTGCTGAAAGAAGCAATAAAAACCTCAAAATGCCAACTGGTGAAATTGAAATCATAGTGGATTCAATACGTGTTTTAAATAAATCCAAACTACCTCCTTTTACTATCGAAGATAAAACGGATGGAGGCGATGAAATACGGATGAAATATCGTTATTTGGATATTCGCAGGAATCCTGTTAAAAACAATTTGTTGCTCCGACATCAAATGTCGACTGAAACAAGAACATATTTAAGCAATCAGGGCTTTATTGAAATTGAGACACCATTCTTAATAAAATCTACACCAGAGGGTGCACGCGATTTTGTTGTTCCCTCACGTATGAATGTGCATGACTTTTATGCCTTGCCTCAATCGCCTCAAACCTTCAAGCAATTGCTAATGGTAGGTGGTATGGATAAATACTTCCAGATTGTGCGTTGTTTTAGAGATGAAGATTTACGAGCTGACCGTCAACCTGAGTTTACACAAATCGATTGTGAAATGGCTTTTGTTGAACTGAAGGACGTTCTTTCAACTTTTGAAGGATTAGCCAGACATTTATTTAGCAAAGTTCTTGGTGTCGAAGGTCTTGAGTTTGACCGCATAGCCTATGCAGATGCGATGAAATATTATGGAAGTGATAAACCTGATACCCGTTTCGATATGCGTTTTGTTGAGCTCCATGAACTTGTTAAAAATAAAGGATTCAATGTTTTTGATAATGCAGAATTGGTTGTTGGTATAAATGCAAAGGGGTGCGGAAACTATAGCCGTAAAGATTTGGATCTGCTAACTGAATTTGTTCGTAGACCACAAGTTGGCGCAAATGGAATGGTGTATGTAAAATGCAATGAAGATGGAACTTTCAAGTCCTCAGTAGATAAGTTTTATGATCAGGAACAGCTTAAATCATGGGCAGAAGCAATGGATGCAAAAGCAGGTGATTTGATATTGGTGTTAGCAGGAGATCTGAACAAAACTCGATTTGCTATGTCTGAGCTTCGCTTGGAAATGGCTGATAGATTGAACCTTAAAGATAGAAAAACATTTAAACCTCTTTGGGTAACTGATTTCCCATTATTGGAATGGGATGAAGGAAGTCAACGATTCCATGCTATGCATCATCCATTTACCTCTCCTGTAGAGGAAGATATTGCATTACTTGAAACAGAACCCGGAAAGGTAAGAGCCAATGCATACGATCTGGTTATAAATGGTGTTGAAATAGGTGGTGGATCAATCAGGATTCATGATAGGGAATTGCAGAAGCAAATGTTTAAAGCATTAGGCTTTACAGATGAAGAAGCCCAAAACCAGTTTGGTTTTTTAATGAATGCTTTTGAATATGGAGCTCCTCCACATGGTGGAATAGCCTTTGGATTTGACCGTTGGTGTGCATTATTCGGTGGTAGCGATTCTATTCGAGATTATATTGCTTTTCCAAAAAACAATTCAGGTAGAGATGTGATGATAGAATCTCCCTCACGAATTGCCCAGGAGCAGTTGGATGAGTTGGGCTTGAAATTGAAATAATATCATGAAAAAAAAGCTACTTGTATTATTCATTATTACATCTCTTGTTAGCTGTCAGAGCAATAATGTAAAAACTGAAACTGAGGTTCAAAGTCAACGAAATGAAAATATTCCTACATTAGACTTGGGTCATGGATTTACAATTGAAGGATCTGATATTGAGACTTACAGGAAATATGGAGTGTTCACAAAACTTGAAATTCTGAGAGATGGTATAGTTATATATGATTACGACAATGTAGATGAGTTTAATATTGAAAAGCTAGAGGTTTATTTAATCCCGCTTAAAGAAGAAAATGAATTCGAAATACTCTTTGAAGAACATCAGCCACCTTCAAAAAGCAGGTTAATAAAATTGTATATAAAAAACAATAATGTCATGTCTAGGGAACAAGTTCCTTCATTTGAAAGAGAAGCCACTAATCTTGATGATGACAAAAACCTAGAATTTGCAGGATATTGGAATTGGACAGAACCTCTTGATGATAAAAATGAGTTTACTTATTACAACCCAATATTATTTTATGAGATTACGGACTTAGGGCTTAGATTAGATACAATCCTAACACAAAATGTTAATGTTTACATTTATGGGAATTTCAATGGATTTGCAGAAGGTTCTGGTGGAAAACAACAAATTGAAAAGCTACATATTAGAAACAAAGTCATTGATTTAATAAAGGGAGGAGATATAAGTAGTATTAATAGCACACTAAATTATCAGGGAGCAAATCCTGTGATTACCTTTATAGGAGAAGAGGTTTACAATGACACCTTAGTTTTTAAAAGGAGGTTTTTGGTGCAAATTGAAGTAGAAGGTGTTCCTGCTACATTGTTAAGAATTTCAATTACAAATGGGACAATAAGAAGGACAAATTTACCCGGGCAATATGAAATATGTCCCAAAATACCAGGTAAATTGAGGTTTTCAATTGCTTATTTTGATGAAAGAAGTCCAGAAGCGTTTGAATTTGTTGCTGAAGGAATGTTTGTATTAGTAAGCAAGTAGTTTATTAATATCCATTGATTTAAAAGTAATTAACTATTTCGTCCCTACGGGAATTTTTTTAAGTTCTATTTGGGAGTAACCAATTTACTGTCCTTACAGGACAAGCAATGATTTTGATACAAGTCTTATCTCCCAAGGAATATTGGCGAATTTGGGATAGGACTATTGATTATTTGTAATTATGTGGATACTAAAGATCCTATTTGTCCCGCTAGGGACAATATTCCGGTTGCTCAAAGGATTGATGCTGTAGGAAGTGCCTTTAGGTACGAAATCATCTTACAGAGAGACAGTAGCAGGTAATCATGTTAAGCTGAAAAAAGGGTATAATATTCCGTCCCTATGGGACTTATTCTTGGATTTTTTTGGAAATGACCAATATACTGTCCTTACAGGACAAGTATATGATTTTGATACAAGTCTTATCTCCCAAGGAATATTGGCGAATTTGTTTGGGACTTTTTATTTTTCGTAATTGACGAGTGGATGCTAAAGATTCTGTTTATCCCGTTAGGGATAATATCCCGGTTGCTCAAAAGATTAATGTTGCATTAAGTACCTTTAGGTACGACATTAAATCAAGGGCTTAAAAAGAAATTGATTATCATATTCAATATCAAATTCATGAAGTAATTCTACATATTCTTCATTGAAGCTTTTCTTCTTATGATGAATTTCCTGATTTTTGATGTACTTAATAACTTTCGGTAAATCTTGCTTGCTGTATGAAAATGCACCATAGCCCCCCTGCCATGAAAATTGTACAGGAAGAAATCCTTTTTCATTGATCCATTTTGATGAACTCCCTTTGATATCTTTTAGTAAATCTGATATGGATTGAGCAGGACGTAAACCAAGCAAAATATGAATGTGATCAGGCATTCCATTAATGATTAATGGCTTATGATTATTTTCTTTAATAATACCTATGATGTATCTGTACAATTCTTCTTTCCAGCTATTTTGAATTAAACATGCACGATATTTTACAACGAATACAGCTTGAATATGAATTTGAGTATATGTGTTTGCCATGATGATATGTTTTTATCATTCCCAGCGGAATTATTAAACGTAATTTATTGCACTACAATATCATTTCTCCATCAGAAAAATTATATCGTTTTTAATATAGATTCCCACATCAATTCAGCTGTTTTATCCCAGCTAAATTTTTGTCTTTGAATTTTAGATTTTTCAATTAAAGAGTTTCGAAGTTCTGAATTGGTGGATATTTTATGCATAGCCTCACTGATATCATCCAAATCAAATGGATCAACAATTAATGCTGCGTTTCCGGCCACTTCTGGAAGCGAAGATCGATCAGAAGTAATAATGGGAACATCACAATTCATGGCTTCGAGTAGTGGAATTCCAAAACCCTCAAAATAGGAAATGTAGACCAAAGCAAGTGCCGATGCCAGCGTTTGTGCTAAATCATTATCTGATAATCGACCAGTGAAAATTACATCTGATTTGTATTTCATCGATTCAAAGACTTGATCCATTTCAGCCAAACGCCATGCTTTTGTCCCAACAATTAATAGCTTAATATCCTGATCTGATTTTGTTCTAAATCGATCAAATGCTTTCAGCAGATTTACAATATTTTTTCGCTGGTGTAGTGCGCCAATATAAATGAAGTATTCCTTCCCGTCTGTATATCTATTGCGAATTTCTATTTTATGATCTTCTGAAATAGGTTTGAAATGATCGGAAGATCCATTGTAAACGACATCAATAAGGTTTGGATCAGTCGAATACCATTCACAAATGTCATTTTTACTAAATTCAGAAACGCTTGCAATACGATCAGCTTTCCAGGCAAATTTCGGAAAGAAGTAGCGGTAATATTTTCGAGCAATCCATGGAACATCCTTAGGATAATGTTCAAACGCTAAATCATGAATTATAGCTAGCGTTTTTGTTTTAGTTCGAAGAGTTACATAGCCATCACATGAAATAAACAAATCGGCTTTGGCTTGTTTAAGAAATCTGTGAACAGAAAACTCAAACCACAAAAACCACAAAAAAGGATGTCTTGCTGGAGGTCTTAAAACAATTCCTTTTATATTTTGAGCAAAAATATATTCCTCATCAAATGCCCTGTCGAATAAAAAAATGAATTCGTGATCAGGGTTGTTTTTACAAATTCGCTTGAAAGTTTCTGCAGTAAACACACCAATTCCTTCCAGTTTATTTTTGATTAGAAATCGTGTATTGACTACAATTCTCATGATTTTTATGTGGATTTAAAAGAATGATACAAAAATACACTCTTTTGTTAAGACTGCCCTAAATTCATTAATTCTAAAGTTATCAACAGCATATAAGAAAAGCAATATGGCATCGTTTATTCTTTTTATTGTTTTGTTGCTTTTTTTAAGAAATTTGCGTTTGTTTTGCTCTGAAAATAATATCTTAAGCGACTTATAAAAGTCGGTTGAGTACTTTTAAAACTAGTTTTATTGATATATCGCATGGTCGAGAAGAAGAATGATTTTATAGAAGTTTTAAGATTTATCTGGAAATGGAAATTTTATTTAGCTGCAATAAGTATAGTAGCTGCAATTATTGTTGCTATTTTTTCTGGTCCTAAATTTATTACCCCCAAATATGAGTCCTATGTAATTTTTTATCCAACAATACAAATGTCAGTATCCAAAGGTTTATTAAGTGAAAATCAATATGGTGATAATGATTTTTTGACTATTGGTGAAGGCGAAGAAGCAGAGCAATTATTGCAAATTCTGCAATCAGATCTCATAGGTGCAAAAATTAAGAAAAGATATAATCTCATGGAGCATTATGGGATTGATCCTGATGAAAAATATGCGAATACAAAATTTGGAATTAAGTTTCATAAAAATGTTAAATCGGCATTAACGGAATACACATCCATTAAAGTTAGTGTTCGAGATGAAGATCCTGTGATGGCGGCCAATATTGCCAATGATATTGTGGAGATTATGGATACCATCCGAAATAGTATTCTCAAACAAAGGGCAAACGATGGAATGAAAATCGTGGAAAAGGATTTCAATGAAAAAAAAGCATATGTGCAAAGCATTGTGGATTCCCTGAATGCTTTGGCAAAATTGGGCGTACTTGATTTTGAGGGACAATCAGATGCATTAAGTCAGGCTTATGCAGATGCCATTTCAAGAGGGAGTTCTGCTTCACTCCGTTCGATCGATGAAAAGCTGAAGGTTTTAGCCGTGTATGGCCCAACACAAGCTTGGTTATCTGGCGAATTAGAATATGAATTAGAAGAAGTTGTAAAGCTCAGAACAAAATACAAGCAGATAAAAGCAGATGTAGAAAGCATTGTCCCAAATAAATTTATAATAGAAAGAGCAGGAGTAGCCGAGCGCAAAGCCTTTCCTCGCAGATCAATCATTACAATAGTAGGCTTTTTCTCTGCATTGCTATTTGCAATAGTTCTTTTTATTTTTATTGAGAATTTCAAGCATATACAGAAAAAGTAATTTCTAAAAAGGCTTTGGAAAATTTCCTTTCACGAAAAAACATTCTAGCTGCAATACTATTTTTAGTTTTTATTGCTGCCAATAGTTTGTTACTCATTCATGAGTTGTTTTGGTTAGCCTTATTGCCTGTTGTTGGCATAATTGTCTATATACTTTTTGTATCACCTAATTGGTTGTTACTTCTTTTGTCATTACTAACTCCATTGTCTTTTACATTTGAGTTAACTGAGCTTGGCTCTTCTATTAGTTTGCCTACCGAGCCTTTGTTAATGGTTTTAACCGTTGTGTATATTTTAAAAGTACTCATTGAAGGAAAGTTTAACAAGGAGTTACTAAAGCATCCAATCACTATTGCCATATTATTTAACTTGTTTTGGATGCTTATCACATCCATAAGTAGCACAATTCCATTGGTTTCCCTGAAGTTTTTAGCAGCAAGAATTTGGTATGTGGCTGTATTTTATTTTATGGGTGTTGAGCTTTTTAAGAATTACAAATCCTTGAAGCTGTTTATCTGGTTTTTTTCAATTACACTGGTGGTTGCAGTAATTTATACCCTGATCAGGCATTCCCAGCACTTTTTTACGCAAGAATGGGCGAATAAAGTCACTTATCCATTTTTTAAAGATCATACGATCTATGGGGCTATAATAGCTTTGCTTCTTCCTTTTATGATTGGATTTTTTATAGCACCAAAAATATTCAAGTTGAGCAGATTTGAGCGATATTTTGCTGGGATTTTTACTCTTATTCTGATTGTAGGTTTAATCTTTTCTTACACAAGGGCAGCTTGGGTTAGCATCATTATTTCAGCTGCTTTCATGATCATTCTTTTTCTAAGGGTTCGATTCGTTTATCTAATGATAGTAGCATTATTAGCTATTGGTACTACACTTACTTACTGGAGTAAAATCCAAATGAAAATGGATAGGACTGAATCGGTATCTTCTGATGATATGAAAGATCATTTTGAATCGATTTCCAACATTACAACAGATGTTAGCAATACCGAAAGAATCAATCGGTGGATGTCAGCCATTCGAATGTTTAAAGAAAAACCACTATTAGGATGGGGTCCAGGAACTTTTATGTTCAATTATGCGCCCTTTCAATTAGATCGTGAAAAAACAGCTATCAGTACAAATTTTGGAACTTTAGGCAATGCTCATTCAGAATACCTTGGGCCATTATCCGAATCTGGTTTTTTAGGCATGTTATCTTTTATCGTTATTGTTGTTCTGATAATAGCCTATGGAATGAAAATATTTTATAATTCAAATAATAGGCAGATAAAGTATCTGACTTTACTAATATTGTTGTCGTTAACTACCTATCTGTCTCATGGTGTAATGAATAATTTCTTACATACAGATAAGGCTTCGGTGCCATTTTGGGCGCTCATTGCTATGTTAACTGTAATTGATATGCATGCGAATAAACTAACTCAAGCAAATGAAAAAAATTAAGTATTTATTACCCGTATTAGCATTACTCCTTTTTGTTCAGGCCGATATGCCAGCTTACAAGCTATTTAACAAAGAGGGTAAAAAAGCAAAGTTTAAAAATATGATTGAAGATGCATCAAAAGCAGATGTTGTTTTCTTTGGTGAGTTACATAACAATGCTATTGGGCATTGGTTGCAGTTGGAAGTAGCTAAGGCATTGAAAGAAAAAAGTGGCAAATCGCTTATTTTGGGAGCAGAAATGTTCGAAAGCGATCAGCAAATTATTTTATCGGAATACTTAGATGGTATGGTTTCTAGCAGAAACTTTGAATCAGGTACTCATCTTTGGAAAAACTATTCTACGGATTACAAACCTTTGGTAGATTTTGCCAAAGACAATAATTATCCTTTTATTGCAACGAATATTCCCAGAAGATATGCCTCTTATGTGGCAAAAAATGGATTGGATTCATTAAAGCTTAATTTAGATAAACATAGCCAACTGTTTATTGCACCTTTGCCAATAGCTTATGATCCTGAGCTATCTGGTTATAAGGGAATGATGCATGGTGGAGGGATGCCCGGTTTTCCTTATTTGCCACAAGCTCAAGCAATTAAGGATGCAACAATGGCTCATTTTATCAATAAAAACTTGAAGGAAAATAGTTTGTTTCTTCATTTTAATGGTGCTTATCATTCACAGAATTTCGAAGGTATTGTATGGTATTTGAAAAAGTACAATCCAGCTATTAAAATCATGACAATTACTACAGTGGAGCAAGATACGATTGACAGCGTGAAAGAGGATAATCTTAATACCGCAGACTATATTATTGTTGTAGATGGCGACATGACAAAAACCTATTAATTTCTAAAAATCATGAGTAGATTATTTTTATTACTGACTATACTAGTTGTTTTTTCTTCATGTAATTCAAAGAAAAAACAAGCGGAGCGAAATGCTCTGGTTGAGGAAATAAAACTTCAACAAATAGAATTTGAAAAATCATTTGAAACAGGAGAAGTAGATTTTCAGGCAGGGAAGATTCTGTCTGAAAAATATGAACTTTTCGTTTTGGAGTATGCTGATGATTCATTAGCGCCCCATTATTTAATTCAGTTAGGGAATATTTATACTGGTTTATTGGCTGATACGGAAAAAGCCATTGAAAAGTATAAACTCATTCAAGAAAACTATCCTGAAAGCGCTTATGTTCCCTATACTTATTTTATTCTTGCTGATTTGTACAAAACCAAATTGGGGGATTTTGAAAATGCAGAAAAATATTATTCTCTTTTAATTGAGAAATTTCCAAATCACGAGTTTACTTGGCAAGCCCAAATTTTATTAGAAAAACTAAATCTAACTGATGAGGAGCTATTTAATACACTCAACATTGATTCAATCAATGCGGATATTCCCATTGAAGTAGCGAAAAGTATTGAGGAGTAAGCAACAACACAACAACACAACTATTAATTATTAAAAATTATGCAGGAAGTCCTGATTTTGGGTGCTGGTATGGTAGCAAGCCCAATGGTAAAGTATTTATTGGATCATTCATTTGCTATTACTCTGGCCGATGTTGATATTTCGAAAGCAATCAAAATAATAGACAATCATCCAAATGGAAAAGCCAAGCAAATAGATGCTAATGATGAAGAATCGATTGAGAAACTGGCTTCTAAAGTCGATTTAGTAGTATCCTTATTGCCCTTTGCTTATCACCCTAAAATATTAAAGATTTGTATAAAGCTTAAAAAAAACATGGTTACCACTTCCTATTTGAAACCTATCATGAAGGAAATGGAAGCACAAGTTAAAGAAGCTGGAATCATTATGCTAAATGAGGTGGGTGTTGATCCGGGTATCGACCATATGAGTGCAATGCGTTTGATTGATAAAATCCATGATGATGGTGGTGAGATAATTGATTTCTATTCATTCTGTGGCGCTCTACCTGCTCCTGAGGCGATTAATAATCCATTTAAATATCGTTTTTCGTGGAGTCCCAGAGGTGTGTTGTTAGCTGGGAAAAACCCGGCTACCTATAAAGTGGAAAACAAGATTATTGAAGTAAGTGCAAAAAAACTATTTCAAGATTTGAGAATAATTGATTTTAAGGGAGTTGGATCTTTGGAAGTATATCCCAATAGAAATTCTCTGGAGTACATTGATTTGTATGGAGTTTCTGAGGCTACAACCGTAATGAGAGGAACCATTCGTTATCCGGGCTGGAGTGCGATTATTGATTCTATGAAAAAGTTGGATTTATTTTCGGAAGAAATTGTTGAAATAGCAGGCAAAACATATGCAGATCTGCTCGCAGAGCAAATGGGTGTTAAAAATACAGATAAACTGAAATTAGATTTGGCAGCTTATCTGGGAATAGATGTGACATCCAATGTTATTGTAGCTATAGATTATGCTGGATATTTTAGTAATCAGCCTATCAATAAAAATACAAATAGCTGGTTTGATATTTCTGCTGATTTGATGATCAGTAAAATGATTCTCAACAAGTCAGAAAAGGATATGATTGTTATGATGCATTGTTTCAAATACAAGGCTTCTGATGGTGACATACGTTTTATTAAGGCTACTTTAAAGGAGTTTGGTGATGATAAGAATACTGCTGTTGCAAGAACAGTTGCATTGCCAGCAGCCATTTCGGTGAGAATGATTCTAGAAGGAAAAATCAAGTTAAAAGGTGTTTTTATTCCAAACATTCCAGAAATTTATAATCCGGTATTAGATGAATTAGAAACAATGGGTATACGGATGCATGAGGAATTTGATTGCAAAGAACACAGCATTCGGACAATTTAGTGGTATAATTCTTGTGATTTGCTGATTCAATCTGCCTTATTATGCTAAGAAAAAAGATTTCCATTTTTGCCGTATTGATTGCCATAGGTTTTTTTGCATTTGCGCAAGATGACTTTTACCGATCGGATCGAGATGAAGAAGAACCTTCCTTTAAAGATAGGATACATCTCGGAGGCGGTGCGGGCGTGCAGTTCGGTAATAGGACTGTTATTGAAATAAGCCCCAAATTAGCTATTGAAATTACGGATAAATTGTATGTAGGACTTGGCGTTAGTTATAGTTATTACAAGATTAACCTGGATAGGATTTACGGTTCTGGAGGTCTTTATCAGACAAGTATTTATGGAGGTTCGGTATTTGCCAATTATCTTTTATTGAAAAATGTTTTTGCACATGCTGAGTACGAAGCGTTGAATTTCGAGCAATATGATAATCTTGCACAGGAATTCAACCGAAGGTGGATAGGAAGCTTTTTAGTAGGAGGAGGATATAGACAATATTTTAATAATGAGAAATCCTATTTGCAAGTAATGCTTCTTTATAACCTGAACTTTCAACCCAACTCTCCATATTCCAGTCCATTGGTGCCCAGAGTACAGATTTATTTTTGATCAAAAGGATTTTGTAAATTAGCCTCTTCTTAAATAATGTTATCTCAGGATTGTGAAGCTCAGAGAAGTCCTTATTATTTTCTTTCTATTCGTTATTTATTTATTATTTCCATCCGCTAACCCAACAACGGATTCATGGTATTATGCTGCTTGTGTGAAACATGGACAGGATTTATTTCTACCTCATCACTTATTGTATAATGCGCTGAACTATGGGTTTTATGAAATACTACTTTTTTTAGGTATTCATGTTGGTGCATTAGCTTTTATGCAAGCCTTTAATGCAGTTATTGCTGCTCTTTGCCTTGTCGTTTTTCATAAAATACTATTGATCTTAAAGTTGAAGGAGCGGAATATAGGAGGTTTTATCTTAATAGCAGGATCTAGTTTTGTCTTCATTCGTTTTGCAACTGAAAACGAAACATATCTACTAGCACTTTTCTTCTCGCTGATCGCAACGGTTTTCTTTATTTCAGATGCTAAGAAGAGTAAGCACAAAATTCTCTTATCCGGATTTTTTGCCGCATTGGCTTGCCTGTTTCATCAATTACATTTTTTCTGGTGGTTGGCATTTCTGCTAAGCTTGTTTTTTTATCAAAGAAATTTCAAGACAATTTTTCGATTTTTAATCACAGCTACCATTGTTCCTGTTGTTTACTATTTGGTTCTTATAGGACATGTAAAAGAAAGTGGAGTTAACTCTTTGGTTCAATTTGTATTTTATGAATACTTTCAAGGTGTCAGCACATCTTTTTCAATTGGCTATCTCAAATTTGGTATAGTGAATTTTGCCAGGTCTTTCATTCAAATTCATGGTCAGATAATTTCTTTAATCAGCTATAATTGGGTTTTTGCTATTCCAGCATTTTTCGCCTTACTATTTGCAGTCATTGGGCTAAGTCGAAAACGCTTAGCTGTTAAAGAGAATTTGCTAATTAAAGAGCATCGATTTCTTTTTATTCTGATCTTTCTTTTGCAGCTATTATTTGCCTTTTATTCTTATGGTAATGCTGAATTTATGCTCATGTTACCACTCTTATTATTATTGGTTTCAACATCTTTTATTCATTTCAATAGCAAGTCATTATATTGGATTGCTGCTTCTCTTTTGATCTGGAATTTATCTTTTTCAATAGTACCGAATAGCAAAATGCATTTAAATGCTGATGAATTCCTAATCACCAAAGTAATTGAAAAGGACAGCGATTTGTTTATTATTCAAAATTCTCAAAGGTTAGAAAATCGAGTTTATTACGAACATGAGTACTATCCAAACAATATTATTAGATCGCCATTTTCGTTTCAGGAAAGAGGAAGAGATTTGGATTCTTTAAGGCATATTATTGCTGATGGATTGAGCTGTGGGAAAAATATTTACACTGACTGTTTGAATTTGCTGCCTCTGGATCGATCATTTCTATTGAGTAAAAAAGTGAACGAAAATTTCTTTAATGCCTATCAAATAGATAAATCAGACTCCTTTAGTGTAGTGGGAGAAGAGTTCTATTTATTCAAAGTCACCAGATAAAAAAAAAGCGACCCTAAGGTCGCTTGTACAAACTCTTCATTTCAATATTTTAGCTGCATCCTAAACTATTGCCACAATTTAAACATTTGTAGCAGGTACCATTACGTACTGTAATATGTCCACAAGTATCGCAAGGAGGAGCATCGCCCATTAAATTTGTTAACTGAGCTGTTGGACTCGAAAGTGTTTGCTCATTTGATTTAACAGGATTATCGCTATTGCTTACTGTAATCAATTCAGGCTTGGGTAAAGTGTCAATACTTTCAAGTGTTTCGTTCGAAAGTGTGTTTAATGCAAATTGCGTTTTGATTTCTTCTGGTTTTACTTGCACTAAATCAGTTCTGTTTAAATATTCGAAAGCAAGTAACCTCAGCACATAATCAATTATTGATGTTGCATATTTGATGTTGGCATGATCTACGTTTCCAGATGGTTCAAATCGGGTAAAAGTAAATTTATCAACATATTCTTCCAGTGGAACTCCATATTGTAAGCCTAAAGAAATTGCTATAGCAAATGAGTTTAGCATGGATCTAAAAGCAGCTCCTTCCTTGTGCATATCAATAAATACTTCGCCCAATGTTCCGTCACTGTATTCACCGGTGCGAACAAATATTGTTTGTCCACCTATTTTAGCTTTTTGGGTGAAACCATTTCTTTTACTTGGAAGTCGTTTTCTTTCAACAATTCGTGATAACTCTCTTTTAAATTTAGTATCCTTCGACTTATGAATCAGGTTTTGTGCTGCTTCTAAAACTTGCTCCTGTGTAAGTTCGTCTATTGTATATGAGTTTTCAGTTACCTCTTCTTTTTTATCATCTGATTTAGCTGATAACGGCTGACTTAATTTGCTGCCATCTCGATATAAAGCAATAGCTTTTAATCCGAGTTTCCATGATTCATTGTAACATTCCTGAATCTCTTCTTGTGTAGATTCATTTGGGAAGTTTACAGTTTTTGAAATAGCACCTGAAATAAATGATTGTGCAGATGACATGACATTAACATGACCCATTGGATGAATAAAGCGTTTTCCTGTTTTTCCATTTTTGTTGGCTGTATCGAATACGGCCAAATGCTTTTCTTTTAGTCCTGGAGCTCCTTCAATGGTGCCTGTTCCGCAAATATATAAAGTAGCAAGTTCAATTTCCTTATTGGTAAAACCAAGCTCTTTAAGTAGATTAAAGCCCGGACTTAAATATTGTTTTTTACCAAAGCCTAATCTCTCTAAATTATCTTCATCCAAATTAAAATGTGTGAAAACATTCGTTAGTTCAAAACTGGCTTTTAAATTTTCTTCGAGTTTTTTTAATTCATCAAAAGAAAAACCTTTCGACATTAACGACTCGTAATTAATAAATGGAGAATCTTTAAAACTTGCAGTTCCAACTGTGTGATTGATAATTGCCTTTATAGCTTTTTCGCTGTATTCTAGTTTTTCAAGAGCAGGCGGAATACTCTGATTAATTATTTTGAAATATCCACCTCCTGAAAGTTTCTTAAACTTAACCAAAGCGAAATCTGGCTCAATACCTGTTGTGTCGCAATCCATGATTAGGCCAATTGTGCCCGTTGGAGCTAATACAGTAGTCTGAGCATTCCGATAACCATATTCTTCACCAAGTTGTAAGGCGTTATCCCAACTTTCTCCTGCGGCTTTTAATAAGTAGTCAGGGCAGTATTTTGGATCAATTGCCCGAGGTTTAATTTCAATTCCTTCGTAGGCATCGTTTGTATTATAAGCAGCATATCTGTGGTTACGAATAACCCGAAGCATATGCTCTTTATTTTTGTCATATTCTTTAAAGGCACCAATATATTTGGCCATTTCTGCACTAGTTGCATAAGATGTGCCTGTAAGTATGGCGGTTAATGCTCCGGTTAAACCATAAGCTTCTTCACTATCGTAAGGAATGCCTTTAACCATTAAAAGAGAACCGATGTTCGCATAACCCAGTCCTAATGTTCTGTAATTATATGAAAGTTCAGCAACCTCTTTTGATGGGAATTGAGCCATTAAAACCGAAATCTCAAGAACAACTGTCCAAATACGAATCGCATGTTGATAACCTGTTACATCAAATTCGCCAGTGGTCTCATTATAAAACTTTCTTAGGTTTAAGGAGGCCAAATTACAAGCTGTATTATCTAAAAACATGTATTCTGAACATGGATTTGATCCGCGAATTTTACCTCCCTCAGGACATGTATGCCATTCGTTGATGGTGCTATCATATTGAACACCAGGGTCAGCACACGACCATGCTGCTTTTGAAACCTGATCCCAAAGGTCTTTGGCTTTAACTGTTTTAACAACTTTGCCAGAAGTTCTTTCAATTAAATCCCAATCTGTATCTTGTTCCACAGCACTCAAAAACTCATTGGATACACGAATCGAGTTATTTGAATTTTGTCCGGATACAGTTCTGTAAGCATCACCCTCATAATCGGAGGAATAACCTGCTTCAATTAGGGCTGCAACTTTGCGCTCTTCTTCAACTTTCCAATTAATAAAATCTTCAACTTCTGGATGATCTACATCAAGAATAACCATTTTAGCAGCTCTGCGTGTGGTTCCTCCTGACTTAATGGCTCCTGCAGCACGATCGCCAACCTGGAGGAAAGACATTAATCCACTGGACTGACCACCACCTGAAAGTTTCTCTTTATTTGATCGGATATTAGAATAATTTGTTCCAACACCTGAACCATATTTGAAAATTCGTGCTTCACGAACCCACAAGTCCATAATTCCACCCTGATTAACTAAATTGTCATCAACAGATAGAATAAAACATGCATGTGGTTGTGGCCTCTCGTAGGCTGATTTTGATTTTTGAACTTTCTCAGTTGCAGGGTCTACATAGTAATGCCCTTGTGCATGGCCTTTGATATTATAGGATCTGTATAATCCTGTGTTAAACCATTGTGGAGAGTTGGGTGCTGCATACTGTCCCAACAGCATAAATACGATTTCATCATAAAATACCTGAGCATCTTTTTTTGAATTAAAATAATCATGCTCCAAACCCCAGAACATCCAGTCGTTGGCCATTCGGTGAACAACTTGTTTGACAGAATTTTCCCTTCCTGTGGAACCATCTTTTTGAGGAACGCCAGCTTTTCGTAAATACTTTTGAGCAAGTATATCCGTTGCCACTTGCGACCAATTGCTGGGAGCTTCGATGTTTTTCATCTCAAAAAGTACTTCCCCATTCGGATTACGAATAACGGATGAACGAGTTTCATATTTATACTGTTCAATTGGACCGCTTTTATCGGATGTATAATATCTGCTAAATTTTAATCCTTTTGAGTTTGAGTCGAGATGTATCATATTTGAATTTGCGCTTTTGTTCAATACAGTTTTGGTTAGTAAATTATTCGCCAAACGTTCTAAAATATAACCCGATAAATTTCAGAGGGATTTTTGACGAATATCAAATGTAATTTCTCTATTTCTCAAAAGAAAAAATTCTTTTCAACATGTGAGATAATGATCGTAAGAAGTAGGCAATCAGGCGTGTGGGTTGTTGATCTTATATGTGGGTTTTTATTAAATGACTAATATTGATGTATTTAGATTTTAGTGTCAAAAATGTGTGCTGTTGATAACTTATTAATAACTAATTAGGTGTAAAAATACCTAATGTTAATTAAGTTTTGATTATCAATAACTGGCAAAATTATTAACAAATTGTGAACCTAAATGTCACAAGAGATTACAGCTTCTCCTTGCTAACATTTTAGCTAGTTATGAGAGTTCGTTGCAAAGGTTATTTTGAGTAATCCTACCAAATGCTATCCCAAGCTCAAGTTAATATTTTGATTCAATATGGTTGAAAAGATTATCATCGGATAGAAAGCTAAAAAAAATTATCTTTGTTAAACAATCTAGCTTATATTTATAGTCAGTAATATGATTCTAATCGAAAAACTTATTAAGGAAAGTAAATCAAAAGGTGAAAAACTTTTTGCCTGGTTGATAGATCCTGATAAGTTAAGTGAAGAATTATTGGTGTCTCAATTAGAAATTGCCAAGCAAAACTGTCCCGATTTGATTTTTTTAGGTGGAAGCTTAATGATAGAAAATCAGATTGATCGCTTTATTGAAATCATCAAGCAACATTTGACAATTCCTGTTATTTTATTTCCCGGCAGTACCAACCAAGTTAATGATCATGCAGATGGAATATTGTTTTTGTCTTTAATCTCAGGCAGAAATGCGGATTATTTGATCGGACGCCATGTCGAAGTTGCTTATATGCTAAAGCAAAGCCAGCTACAAGTGTTACCAACAGGATACATTATTGTAGATTCTGGCGTTCCAACAACTGCATCCTATATTAGCAATACATTTCCACTCCCTTACAACAAACCTGATATTGCTGTCAGCACGGCATTAGCTGGTGAATTACTTGGGCTTCGTTTTATTTTTCTGGATGGAGGTAGCGGGGCATTAAAGCCTGTATCAGCAGAAATGATTCAGGCTGTTAGCAATCATGTTGAACTTCCTGTAATTGTTGGCGGTGGCATCAGAAAATCAGATGATATGAAAAAAGCATTTCTTGCAGGTGCAGATGTTGTTGTTGTTGGAAATTGCATAGAAAATAATCCTGAATTGTTGAAAGATTTCTACCTTACAGCAAAATCATTTGACACAAAACAATCATAAAGAAACCACTTAGGCTTTATGGCTCGAAATACACACTCTACCAAAAATACCTTCAAATCGGATATAAAGGAATCTAAGAAAAAACGAAAAGTAAAATTTTCCTTTCCTCCTGAAAACAGAGAACGAGTAAAGAAAATAGTCGGATTGACATTTCTGACATTTTCCATATTTTTATTATATGCCTTTACTTCTTTTTTATTCAATTGGAAATTTGATCAGGATTTGGTCAAGGACCTACAATCCTTGGTTTTAAGTTTCAAAGAATTAAAGCCGGGACTTGCCGAAAATGGAACCGGACTAATTGGTGCTTATTTTTCGCATTTATTTATGGCCAGATGGTTTGGGGTGGCATCCTACTTTTTTATTTTTATTTTCTTTATCGTTGGGTTTAAATTGTTTTTTGATTTTGCACTAGTTCCTATTCGCAAAACAATATCGTCCGTACTTTTTGTTATTTTCTGGATTTCAGCATTTCTGGGCCTATTGCTACATCAAACTGCCGATCTGATTGCTGGTGGTTTTGGGATTTATGCACAACTATGGTTGAAAAGTGTTTTTGGAACATTTGGAGCCGTGGTCGTTTTGATTTTCGTTGCTTTATTATTTCTGATCATCCGTTTTAATTTCGTTTTCAAGTTGCCAGTCAGGAAAAAAGAAGTCCTAGATACTAGTGAAGATGTGGTTGAGGAAGAAACCCCCAAACAGAATGATGCGCATGTTGAAGAAGAAATTGACTTAATAATTCCTGTCATCGAAGAAGAAAAGAAAGATACAGAAGTCAAAATAGAGGAAGGTGTTAAGCAAAAATTCGAAGAAGTTGAATTTGAGGTTGAAGTAAAATTGGATGAGGAAACAATTAAAAATGGTGAGAAACCCAAAAAACCAGATGAGCTTCCTCCATATGATCCTACTTTAGATTTATCCAATTACAATTATCCTCCTTTGGATTTATTAAATGATTATGATGAAGCTGAAACATCCATAAATAGCGCAGAGTTAGAGGAAAGGAAAAATCTGATCATTCAGACTTTAAGGAATTATGGTATAGAGATTGAAAAAATTAAGGCTACCGTTGGATCTACTGTTACACTGTATGAAATTATTCCTGCAGCGGGTATTCGGATATCAAAAATTAAGAATCTGGAAGATGATATCGCGCTTAGTTTAGCAGCGCTTGGTATTCGAATTATTGCACCCATTCCTGGTAAAGGAACAGTGGGTATTGAAGTGCCAAATACAAAGCCGGAAATTGTTTCAGCAAAATCAGTTTTAGGTTCTTTTAAATTCCGTAATGCGAATATGGAGCTTCCTTTTGTTTTAGGAAAGACAATTGCCAATGAAGTTTTTATTGCAGATTTAACCAAAATGCCCCATTTATTGATTGCTGGAGCAACAGGGCAAGGTAAATCAGTTGGTTTAAACGTAATTATTGCATCCTTACTTTATAAAAAACACCCTGCACAAATTAAGTTTGTGATGGTTGACCCAAAAAAGGTTGAGCTAAGCATATTCCAGAAAATTGAAAACCATTTCCTAGCTAAATTACCTGATAATGATAATGCTATTATCACTGATGTGACACAGGTAGTTGAAACCCTTACCTCTTTAACTATTGAGATGGATGCCCGTTATATGTTGCTTAAAGATGCGCATGTGCGGAATATTGTCGAGTATAATAAGAAATTTATTGCCAGAAGATTAAATCCAAAAGAAGGTCATCGTTTTCTTCCTTATATTGTATTGGTAGTGGATGAACTAGCTGATTTAATGATGACTGCGGGAAAGGAAGTAGAGATGCCAATAGCCAGATTAGCTCAATTAGCTCGAGCTATAGGAATTCATTTGATTTTGGCAACTCAGCGTCCTTCAGTTAATATCATTACAGGAACCATTAAGGCAAATTTCCCAGCACGTATTGCTTTTAAGGTAAGTGCAACAGTTGATTCTCGAACAATTTTGGATTCAAAAGGTGCAGAGCAATTAGTGGGTAGGGGAGATATGCTATTTTCTGCTGGAAGTGATGTAACTCGAATTCAATGTGCTTTTATTGATACTCCTGAAGTTGAGAATGTGGTTGACTTCATTTCCAAGCAACAAGCTTATGCAACAGCACATATTTTACCTGAAGTAAAATCTGAAAACGAATTAGGAGTAGGAGAAACAGACTTAAATGACCTCGATGCGCTTTTCGAAGATGCAGCTAGAATAGTTGTACAACATCAACAAGGGTCAACATCTTTGCTACAGAGGCGTTTGAAATTGGGCTATAACAGAGCCGGAAGAATAATTGATCAGTTAGAAAGTGCAGGCATTGTCGGGCCTTTTGAAGGTTCCAAGGCCAGAGCTGTTTTAATTGTTGATGAATATGCCTTGGAACAGTTTTTGAGAGATTTCCGATCTAACCCCTGATACAATGAATGTTTCGAAACCCATCAGCATACTGATTTTAATTTTATCAACTTTTACGCTCAGTGCGCAGAATTCTCAAGAGTTGGCAAAAGAAATTATTCTGAAATCAGTTTCCAAATACAAACAATATAAAACAGCCTATTTCACATTTGATTATATACTCGAAAACAGAGGCGAAGATTATAAAGAGGAGCAATCGGGGCATGTTTATTTAAATGATGGAAAGTTTCATTTAAGTGTTGGCGACCAGATTATAATTTCGGATAAAAAAACAGTTTGGACTTATATGAAAGAGGTTAATGAGGTTCAAATTAGCAATTACAACCCTGATGAATTAGAAATTGATCCTTCCCAAATTTTCACCATGTGGGAAAATGGATATCTATACCGGATTGTCGAAGAGTTAGTCTATAATAACAAAAACTGTAGTTTGATTGAACTGACTCCTGAAAATAAAAGTTTGTCTTACTTCAAGGTAAAATTATTAGTAGAAAAACAAACAGGAGATATTTATAAAATTCAAACATTTTATAAGAATAGTGGGTTAATTTTAACATTTGTAATTAAAACGGTTACTAAAAATCCTAAACTCAGCGAAAAACTCTTTGCTTTTGATACGAAGAAATATGTTGGTATCGAAATCGTAGACTTAACAAACTAGTTCCCCAATTCCCAAATCGATTTCTTATTAATCAATTCTTATTTTTGCTATTCAATTAAATAGAAATACAAAGTATGTCATTTAACAGTAAAGGAATTGTCATTGTTAGCTTGCTGATTGCCAGCCTATTTGTATCGTGTAGTAAAAAGTCATATTACCAAATTCAAGGTGCAACCATGGGTACCTACTATCATATTACATTCGAATCGGAGAGGAGTAAAGGAGTGCAGGAAGCAATTGATGAGGCATTGATAGCGGTAAATAATTCTTTGTCAACTTACATTCCGGAATCAACCATTTCCAGAATCAACAAAGCATCAAAGCCCATTGAAGTAGATTCTTTTTTTGAGGAAGTTTTTATTGCGGCAAAGGAAGTGTTTCAACAAACAAATGGTGCTTTTGACCCAACCGTTATGCCACTGGTTAATGCATGGGGTTTTGGTTTCGACACATTAAACCATGTCGATTCACTGGTTATCGATAGCCTAATGAATTATGTCGGGTTTGACAAGGTAAATCTCCATGATGGTAAAATAATCAAGGACAATCCTAATATCATGCTTGATTTTTCGGCTATTGCCAAAGGTTATGGTGTTGATGTAATTGCAGAACTACTTGAATCTTTCGGTATTGAAAATTATATGGTGGAAATTGGTGGCGAAGTTCGAGTAAAAGGACTTAATCCAAAAAGTATTGTCTGGCGTGTAGCCATTGAGCAACCAATTGACAACAAAACCAAAAGTCAGGTTTTTGATAAATATGTATCCTTATCGAATAAGTCAATAGCCACTTCGGGTAATTACAGGAATTTTTACATGAAGCAAGGAAATAAAATTGCGCATACAATCAATCCTAAAACTGGCTATCCCATTATTAATGATTTGTTAAGTGCAACTGTATTGCATGACAAATGCATGATAGCTGATGCATACGCTACAGCCTTTATGGTGTTAGGTTCTGAAAAATCAATTATTGTTTTAGATAAATCTGAAAGTCTGATGACTTATCTTATTTCACGAGAAGAGGATAATGATTATTGTACGTATGAGTTATTGGATATGATTCAACTGATTAGTGAGTAACATGCTGATGATGTAGCTTGTGCTCATTGTCATCTGCGCTACACTGCATAGGTCCTTTATTACAACCCTCACAATCAAGTCCCTTTTCATGCATGAGTCTGTGTTTTGCAGTACAGGATTTTTCCAGCTTGCCTTTCTTTTTAAATACTGCTTTGATATTTAATAGGAACACGGCTAAACCGATGAGTATGATAAATAGAACTAATTGCTTAATGAACATCATAATTTTTATGCAAAATTAAACGGATAATTTAAATTGAGGATATTTATTCTTGATCTTTAGCTTGTTATTTGACAATCTTTGTGAATCGAAAGAAATTTCAAAAGGAGTATATGGAAGATAAATTAGCAGCGCTAGCTAAAGTGCTCGAAACCATGGATACATTAAGAGGTCAATGTCCCTGGGATAAAAAACAAACGATACAAACACTTCGATCCTTAACGATTGAAGAAACCTATGAGTTGTCGGAAGCTATTCAGCAGCAAAGTTGGGATAAAATCAGAGAAGAATTAGGAGATCTGCTTCTACACATTGCATTTTATGCGAAAATTGGAGAAGAGGAGAAAAAATTTACCATTAAGGATGTTGCAAATGATTTGGTAGAGAAACTGGTTGAGCGTCATCCGCATATTTACGCTGATGTGATCGTTGAAAACGACCAAGATGTGAAAGATAATTGGGAAAAGATAAAAACCCAGAATGGAAATAAAACGACCTTGGGAGGTGTACCAAATAGCCTTCCTTCCATGATTAAAGCAATTCGTATTCAGGATAAAGCCAGAGGAGTTGGCTTCGACTGGGACCACAAAGAGCAGGTATGGGATAAAACGCTTGAAGAACTGAATGAATTCAAAGTGGAGATTGATGCGCACATTCAAGATCAGGACAAACTGGAAGCTGAATTTGGAGATATTCTTTTCTCAATAGTCAATTTGGCTCGTTTTTACAACATCAATCCCGATGATGCATTAGAAAAGACAAACAGGAAGTTCATTGGACGTTTCAACAAAATGGAGAAAGCAATCAAAGCAGAAAGTAAAAGTTTAAGCAATATGCCTTTGGTAGAAATGGAGGAATATTGGCAAAGGGCGAAAAAAAAAGCCCTGAGGGATTAGGACAGGGCTTTTTAGATTAAACTGGATTTAAAGTTTAATTATCAACTCTGCTAAGTTCAATATAATTATTATCTGCAAAAATATAAAGGATAAGCACATCATTTGCATTAGCTGTCCACGCACCACTTAGTTTAAAGTTGCCACTATCAGCGATTGTGGAAGGATTTGTATCAGATCCTCCAATTATATAAATTACTTGACCTGCAACTGGATTATCAATATCAGTAATAACTGTAGCTCCTGTGTTCGCTGATGTAATAAAAATATTACCACCTGAAACATCGGGAGTTACATCATCAGTTACAATGGTTACTGCTTTCTGAACAAAGGTGCCATTAACATCTAATTTACCAGTTGGTGTTGATGTGCCAATTCCTATATTAGCATCCAAAATATTTACCTCATCGGTTGTTTGATCATCAAATTCTATTCTGCCTGCAGATGCACCTAAACCTAACCAATCGTCATCAGCCGAGGAATTTGAAAAAGCATCACCAACTGTCATAGATCCTACAGATGAAATATCACCACTGCCTGCGCCAGCGGTTACCCAGCTCAACGCTCCACTACCACTGGTTGATAAAATCTGACCACTACTTCCATCTGCTGCTGGTAGGGTATAGGTTACATCACCAGATTGGGCTTGTGCTTTAAACGCAGTATAATTATTGGAAGAACTGTAAAATCCATCTGTAGAATTTGTATTAGGTTCAACAAATCTAAGTTCAGAAGAAGCATTGTTTAAGTTATCCAGAATAATATGACCGTTGATTCCATAGAAAGCAATGTCTAAAGCTGTTCCTCCAGTTCCGGCATTATAGTCCCATGCCCAACCTTGAACTCCAATATTAATGCTAGAGGAAGTTAATCCATAACAACTACCTGAAACACCAACATTGTTTACGTCTGCAACAGACATCTGTCCTGAAACTCCTGCATTAAAATAGCTTCCAGCATTATTAGCTACTCCATAAACACCAACGTTAGAATAACTATTTGAGGAGGCATATCCATTAACTCCATAGTTGTATTTTGTTCCAGAACTTACTGTTCCAGTACTTTTCCCATTTACACCAAAGTTATATATTCCAGAAGCTGTAGTATTGCCATAAACTCCAAAGTTGTCCGTAGTTGCTCCCGTACCCAAACCATAAACACCAATATTGTCATCAGCTCCCGATCCATCTGCTTGACCAAAAAGACCATAATTGTCTCCAGAAGTTGTTGAAACCTGAGCTCCTATTGCTCTGTTAGAGCTTGTTTTAGTGAAAAAATGGAAATTGCTATTAGCTGTTTGTCCAACATAAATATTCCCTGAATTAAGAATTGTCATAGCTTCAGTAGCTCCATTGTTTCCAACCAAAAAGTGCATATCAGCTCCGCTTGCTCCTACACCTGAAGTTGTTTTTAAGTACAAGTCGGAAGTTGTTCCTGAGCCTCCAATAATCAAAGGACTTGTAATGGAAGTTGTGAATGTAGGTGAAGTGCCAAATACCAACACACCGCTTCCGGTTTCATCAGATATAACACCTGAAATTCCTGACGAGGATGTTGTAGCTGTAATTGATGAAGTTCCATTTCCTAGTAAAAGCCCCGTGAGTGTTGCCGCACCAGTACCCCCTTGAGCAACAGTTAACGGTGTTGTGAGCCCCGTTAAACTGGTTATATCACTATTGGCACCCGCAGCACTAATCCGAACCCAAGCAGCACTATTCCAATAATAACAGCCTGGTGTTACATTTCCAGTGCTAGCTGTATTATATACAATAAGAGAAGTAGCAGGACTTGACACTGGTGAAGCTGAAGAAGTATTTGTTAAGGCAATCCTCGGAAATAACAACCCTTTAGTTGT
>JABINZ010000193.1 GCA_018698135.1 Bacteroidota bacterium | reverse complement strand
GTAAGACCTGATTCTTTAAAAGCCTGATTGACAACAGATACAATATTGCGTTGGTGTGCTCGAGAAGCAAGTTCAGGAACAACTCCACCAAATTTTTCATGTATGGCCTGACTACTTATGATATTGGTAAGAATTTTGCCATTTCTGAGCACAGATGCGGATGTATCATCACAAGATGATTCCAAAGCTAAGATCACACACATTATAAATAATTACTTAATTTTATCACCTATTAAAAAACTGCATGAAAGAGACCAAAAAGAGAAAACATAAGTTCCTAAAGATCTTATTTTTGAGTCTCCTTATATTGGTTTCATCACTCTTTATTTCCATTGTCATTTTATTAAAAACTGAAAGCGGTCAGCACAAAACTGCTCAATATATTGCTCGTTTTCTTTCTAATAAAATTGAAACAAAAGTTGACATTGAAAGTGCAAAGTTCAGCTTTTCATCTGTAACACTGAATAATATCCGAATTTTTGATCATCGAGATACCATTATGATCAATAGTCCTGAGCTCAGTATTCATTATATAAATTTCAGACAAACACCTGGTCAGCTTCGTTTCAAAAGAATGAAAATGACTGATACATATGTGAATTTTGTAAAACACGACCAAAAGGAAATGTTTAATTTTCAGTATGTTATAGAGCGGATTAAAGAAAAAAGCAACAATGGTAAATCAACAGTAATCCTAATTGACAATATAGAATCAGTCAATTCAACGATGCGCTATAATCAGCCTTCAATGAATGTGGTCAAAGGCAAAATGAATCATTACGATCTCTATCTGATGGGCGTTAATATTAAGATGTCAGATATGAAAGTGAATGGGCCGCGAGTAGAAAGTAATATTGATTCTGCCTCTTTCATTGAGAAATCTGGCCTTGTGTTAAATCAAATAGCAGGAGATCTGCTAATAGATTCTAATGAATTATCATTTTATAATATGAGTTTTTTCCCCGGAGAAAGTGAGTTTTATGGTGATTTTGGTTTTCGTTTTGCTCAATTTTCTGATTTTAAAGATTTTAACAATTTGACTACAATCAAATCGGATTTGCATGATTCAAGATTGAAAATTAGCGATTTGATCTATTTTGCTGATTCATTAAAAACCAATGAAAAGGAAATTTTCATTGATGGAGAAGTGGAGGGAGAGCTTGTGGATATGAGAAGTAAGGATATTGTCCTCAAGTTTGGAAAGTCGTCAATTTACCGAGGTGCTATTCGAATGACTGGTTTACCCGAAATAAGGGAAACTTTGCTTGATTTTGAAATGAGAAAATTTGATATTTCGTTTAGCGATATTCACTCACTTGTTCCTACAATAGATTTTCCAGAATATTTTTATGAAAGTGGAATATTAACATTCAAGGGTAGATACACCGGGTTTATCAATGATTTTGTAGCGTATGGGAATCTGTCTACACCTTATGGTGAGATAGAATCAGATCTTAATTTTAAAATCCCGGCACATTCGTCCATGCCAAATTACAGTGGCAACATTAGTTTAAAAGATTTTAACCTGGGTGAGTTTATTGGTAAAAAAGATTTGATAGGCATGGTTAGCATGACAGGTCATGTCGAGGGAGAAGGTATTCGTTTAGATAATGTTCAAACCAAAGTGGCTGCCAAAGCTGCCTATTTTGAATTCAATAAATACAGATACACCAACATTGCTTTTGATGGTCTTTTAGCTAACAAATTATTTGAAGGTGGGGTTGAAGTAAATGATGCGAATCTAGATATGGATTTTAATGGCACTATCGATTTATCTCAGAAAAAGCCCTTGTATAATTTTATAGCCGACATTCGAAAATCTGATTTACATGAATTGAATTTTGTAACCGATAAATTGGCTGTTAATTGCATCATGGAAATTAATGTGCAAGCCAGTAGCCTCGATGATGTAGAAGGAAGGCTTGTTATGTTGAATGCTGGTTTGGAGACCACTGATGATGAATATAGAATTAACACACTTTTATTGGAAGCTGATTACAATTATGGTATCAAAGACATTCATCTGAAATCAGAACTGGCTGAAGCCGACATTAGTGGAAACTTCCAATACCGCACGCTTCCTGACCTGTTTTTAGAAGTAGTCTCTTCTTATTTCGATACGTCATTATTTGACAAAACCACTTTGTTAACGGGTAGTGAATTTATTTCTTTTGATGTGAAATTACATCAAACTTCTTTCATCAATAAACTGATAAAATCCAATATTTTCTTTGATGATAAATCTACTATTAAAGGCGAAATAAGCAATCTGAGAAATAATATTAAACTAATAGCCTCTATTCCCGGATTAAGGGTAAAAGATGTTTACTTAAGTAATGTGTTTGTCAATGCAAGCAAGGAGGAAGAAAGCCTTATTGTGTATTCTTCTTTCGGTCAAGTAATGAGCAAGGATAGCGTATTAGCTGAAAATTTAAATGTAAGTGCAATTAGTAATCGTGATATAATTGATTTTAATTTATACTTCTTCAATCGAAGGTTTTCAAATCACCTAACCCTGAATGGAGATATGATGCTCAGAAAAAATGACTTTGATTTGGTACTATTAAACTCCTATTTTTTAAGTCAGAACAACTTGAAGTGGGATATTAATTCAGATACAATCAAAGTTAATTATGATCCCTTAATTCAGATTCCATATATCGAACTTTCACATGCAGATTATAAAATCAAAGCCTATGGAGCAATCAGTAAACAAGGAGACCAAGGCTTTCGAGTTATTGTTGAGAACACCGACTTTGCTTTTATCCAACATTATATACCTGTTAACCTGAGTGATTTCAGTGGTGTACTTAATGGTCAGTTGGTTATTTATGACTTGTTAGGCAGCCCTCACTTTGATGCAGCTTTTTTGTCGAATCCATTTTATTTTAGAGGAGAAAAATTGGGTATTTTCTCGGTATCATCCAGTCATGATATGGAAAGCTCACATACTAACATTCAATCGTCTCTCTATTCTTCTGAAATGGAAGATATCCTGAATGTTAGTGGTTACATTGATTTTATTGATGAGAAAAAAATAGATTTGTTAGCTGAAATTCCACAATCTGAAGCATTTTATTTTGAGCCATTTCTGAACAATTTAGTGTCAGACTTAAGAGGAGAAGTAAATGCAGAAATCCGCTTTGTAGGCCCATTGAATGATTACAAGGTAAAAGGCAAAGTAAATTTACACAAAACCTCTTTTGTTGTTGATTATACGCAGGTTCGATATACACTGAATAATGATTACATTGAAGTTGATGAAAAAGGAATCTATTTGGATCGAATAAAATTCAAGGATCTTAGCAATAATACAGGTTTAGTTTTTGGGAAGGTTTCTCACAATTATTTCAGAGATTTTAATCTAGGAATTGGTATCCTCGCTCAAAATCTTCATGGAATTCATACCTCAGATAAAGACAATAGTATTTTTTATGGGGATGCTTATGTAACAGGACGAATGGATATCATTGGACCATTAAAGGATATCCGAATGGATATGAAGCTTAAATCGGAGAAGAATACCGATTTTAATTTAATTGCATACGATGACAATAGTTTTAGCAATTACAACTTTATAAAATTTACAAATGTAAATAACCAAAGTCGTCCAGTACAGGTGAAAGGTTCAACAGGTATTACCCTAAATTTAGACATGGAAGTAACACCCGATGCTGACATTAAAATAATCTTCGATCCCAAGACTAACGACATTATCAGCGCAAACGGAAATGGTATTTTGAAGCTACAAGTTGACGCTTTGGGAAATACAAATATGTTTGGAACTTTTAAGATTGAAAATGGAGAATATACATTTGTAGCACTCGATTTGTTAAAACGTAAATTCAATGTGAAAAAAGGAAGTACTATTACCTTTATGGGAGATCCTTTTGAAGCGGAAGCCAATATTGAAGCGGTTTACAGGATTGATGCATCTGTTTACAATCTTATACGTGATAATGAAGGATTGACAGATGTTGAGAAAAAAGCCTATCAACAAGTAACATATCCAGTTGAGGCTAAACTTCTTTTAACGGAGTCATTATATGCTCCGGAAGTTAAACTCGATTTTGAAATTTTATCTACATCATCCATCACCGGTTCTCAGCAAAGTATCATATTGGATCAACAGGTTAGAAGCATTAAGGCAGATGAGCAGGAACTGAATAAACAAGTAATTAGCCTGCTAATTTTAAATGGGTTTTTAACTCCTGAAACAGGCATTGTAAATGCTTCATCTTTCGATAATAGCTTGAATGCCAATATTAGTTCTTTAGCTTCCACTCAGGTGTCTCAGTGGATTACAGGCCTTTCAACATCATTGGGAGCTAAGTACTCCAAGTACATCGATAATTTTCAATTTGGTGTAAACTGGATTGCAGAAAATAATGAGTACCAAAGAGAATTGGATTTTATTGCCAGTGGCACATTGCTTAATGATAGAATAGAACTGAGTGGCTCATACGATGTGGAAAATGTGAATGCTGATTTTCAAGTAAATTATCAGCCTGTGAAAGATCGAAAACTCAGATTGAAAGTATTTAGCCGAACAGATAATAACCCTGTTTATCAGGAAGATATTAATCGCCAAGGGGTTGGTGTTTATGTGAAAGAGGAGTTTGATACCTGGGGCGAATTATTCAGGAGACGGAAGAAAGAAAAATAAACCATTGTTCGCATAATATTTGATTAATATTAGTTGAAAATAATTAATCCACGATTATGATAAAAAAAACAACATTCTTCTTAGCAATCCTCTTTTTAGCTATTTCTTTTCAATCGGTTTCGCAAAAAGTAAAGCATAGCAGAAATTCAGCCTATTATTTTTATGTATACCAAATTAGCTCGGATGAAGTAAAAGAAATATTCCTGAATAAAAAGGTTCATATTTCAGATTCAAAATTTCAGTACAATCTGATTGATTCTTTTTATCAAGACTCAATGAATGTATACCTACTTAAACTTGCACCAGGTAATTATATTACGAAATCCTTCAACTACAATTTCGAAAATTATAACTTGAAATTAGTCAATAATCTTTTCGTGCTTAATCATGAATTAAAAGATCAAGCTGGCGTTTCTGTTCATTTAACTGATGGAAAATCAATCACAGATGCAACGCTTTCATATGGAAAAACACCAATCTCTTTTAATGAGCATTTTCAGCTTTATACTTTTCAAAAGAAAAAAAGAAATTCAACTTTATTTATTGAGCACAATGGACTTATTGAAGTTGAAAATGTTTCATTCTATAAAAAAGAAAGTAATAATTCACCTGCCTTTGCTAAATACCGTAAAAATTTTTATGGCTACAATTACTGGAGAAGTATAAAAAAAAGCAGGGGCTATATAGCTACCAATAAACCAGTTTACAATCAGGGCGATACACTGAAATTCAAAGCATTTATTTTGAAAAATGAGCGTAAGGTTAATAAATCACTTCAACTATCTGCCTTTGAAGATTATGAAAACTTCACCTATTCAAATACCGTTACGCCATCAGAAAAAGGAGTTTATCAGGGTGAATTTATTATTACAGATAGCTTCAAACTGGATATGATGTACAGAATAGCCATTTCTAAATCTCATAAGAATAAATGGAAAAGCAAGTCATATGTTACCAATACTTTTTATGTTGAAGATTATCAACTAAACGAAATCGAATACAAAGCAAAAGTAGATGATGATTTGTTGGAGAAGAAACGGCTTGTTTACATAACAACCACCGGAAAAGATGCCAATAAGCAAGCTGTATTTGGCGCAAGTGCAAAACTGATTTTAAAAGTTTATCGAATACATGCCATTTATGATTCAGTAAACTACATTCCTTTTACTATTTGGGAACATACTATTCCTTTTGATGTTTTAGGGCAAGCCAATTTTGCTGTGCCCGATTCATTACTTCCCTATGCAAAACTTTCTCTTCAGGCCAATTTGATTTTTACAAATGCCAATAATGAAATTCTGGAGAAAAGTCTGGATTTTATTTATGATAAACCAATTGAAACCATTCGCTTTCAGGAAGATGGTCAGCAGCTGAAAATTCTTTATTCTCATAAAGATATGCATATCCAAAGCAAGAAAGTTATTCTCAAACAATATCTTGAAAATTCAGTTTTATCAAAATCGGATAGTATCTCTATTCCATATGTAATTGAAATAAATCCGCTTATCAGAGAATACAAAATTGAATGGGACGGTAAAAATCTAAGGCAGGATATGAGAATCGGATCTCAAGTTGCCATATCTGCTTATAGAACATCAGATAGCTTTTTTATAGAACTTGTTAATCCCCGAAATCTGGATTGTATCTATCAGGTATATATTGGAGAAAATAAGCTTTTAGAAGGGAGAGATAAAACGCTCAACTTGTCAAAAAAATATCATGGTCCTTTGAATATTTTTGTGATGGTGGAATTTATATGGGCAGGCGAAAGTCAAGAAATTTCATATGACCTCCCTTTATATACTCACCGTATGCAGATTGAAAGTGACATAGCTAAAGATGTGGAACCAGGTGAAAAAACTGATATCAAAATCAAAGTAAAAGATTATAAAAATGAAGCACTTCCAAATATAAACCTAACCGCATATGCTATTAATGCACAATTTGACAATTCGAACATCCCTTATTTAACTACAGCGGCTTATGTTATTAAAGAATATCCTGACTTACAAAATTCTTTAATCAGAAGTGCTGGCAGCAGCAAGGGTAAGCTAATTTCAGCAAAAAACAGGCGAAGGTATAGTCTTGATACAATGGCCTATTATAATTTCAGGTATCCCGAAAATGGTTACTATGCTGACTATACTCTACTTAAAAATAGATCAGCTCAATTTTCCCCTTTTGCTGTCGAAAACGGCTTTGTAAAGGATATTGCTATGATTTATGTGGATGACACATTAATTTATCTCAAGAGATATGATGATACATATATCCCGTATTCCTTTCTTATTACTCCAGGACTACATACAATAAAAATACGAACACAGAATAAATTGATTGAATTAGAAGGTGTTGAAATCAAAGAAAACATGCATCTTCTTTTTTCAGTTGATATCTTAAATCCACCTTCCTTTGTAAAAATCAAAAGGTCAAAAAAAGTCCTTTCAAAGAATGAAAAGAATGAATTCAACAACTATTTTCTAACGCTAAAATTCAAAGATCGGGCTAAATATATCTATGTTTTTCAAGAAAACAAGATTGTCAAAATAGATCAATATTATTCGTATTATATAAAAGACCATGTAATAGGTCCTTTTAACCCGGAAAAGGATGTTCATATCTTAACCAATTATGGATTTATCACCTCCCATAATTTTAAAAATGGGAATAGAATTACCATAAAAGACAGCTTGTTAACAGCGGATACCAATTATTTTTTCAGAAGCTACTTTAGTGGTAGAGATGAGAAGCCAGAGGATATTAAATATGCCATAGAAAAAAATGATATTCATTTGGATACGACCCCACTTCCAAAAAGAAACTTTAAATGGGCCGACTATAACAAGCTTCAAAAATATTATGGCAATTTCTTCTATACTCAACAATTCGAAGCTGTTTTATGTTATCGTAGCGGCAATTTCGACACATTATATATATATCCCGATTTCAATGCAAGTGTAATTAGGTTGCATCCCGGATATTATGATTTTTATTTGCTAAGTAGTTATGGAAGAGTAGCATCTATAAAAAATGTCAGGATAGCAGCAGATACTACATTTTGTATTCAAAATCTGGAAACAATGAAATGGGATTCGCTTGGCATTAATCGTCTATTGTCAAAATTCGAAAACATAAAAGGCCAAATTCCACTAGAAAGAATCGACTTAGCAAGTGCTGGATTCAAATCTAAACATCAGCCATCGGAGAAATTAGTTGTGAGCGGGACAGTTTATGCCAAGAACAGTAAAACACCATTAAGTCATGTTGAAATTGAACTGAAAGGCTGGGATGGAAGCCGTTTGAAAATATGTACAGATTCTACTGGCTATTTTCAATGCCCAATTCTTAAAGCAGGAATTTATGACATTCATTTTCGCAAAGCAAGTGTGTTGGATAATCTATTATACTTAGATTTTGAAGCTGGCTGTTTTGAATTTAAATCAAAAACAGAATACAACTTTAGCATACAATTGGAGAAGTTTAGGTGGTTCTTTTTTCCTAATGATTTTTTATCTCTATCTGATGAACTATATACTTTACATAGTTCATCCAATTTTGCATGTGAGTATACTACTCTTGCCAATGTGCAAAGACGTGATCGGGCTTTTGGTAGAAGAGGTGTAGCCATGTTGGGAAATACCAGAACCTATAGAATGGCAGGTGATATGGATTTTGCTGATGGTGATGGATTAAGCATTAATCATGAGGAAGTTAGATTTGAACTTAATGAGGTAATGGTATATACAGGAGGAGTTTCGGCTGAGTATGGAGATTCATTGGGAGGGGCTCTTTATAATTTATATGATTCGGATCCATATAGAGGAAATGTCTACAATAGAGAAGGAACCTACAATGTTTCTTTAGCAGGCAGAGCAATTACTCCTATTTCGCTTCGGAGTCAATTCAGCGATAATGCCTATTGGCAACCGAATCTGTGGACAGATGAAAATGGTGAAGCCAGTTTTACAGTTACTTTTCCGGACAACATCACCAGTTGGAAGTCGCATATTTTAGCCATGGATGATAATAAAAGGGCAGGGCAAGCAAATTTTACTACGCGATCATTTCTGAAAATGAATGCCACGCTTGCCACTCCCCGCTTTTTGATAGAAGGCGATCAGACTACTATGGTCGGTAAAATTCAGAATAATACCACCGATTCCATGCAAATCGACTATGAATTTAAAGTAGATGGCAAAAGTATCATGACGGACAGCGAAGATATTTTTAGAACACATGTTGCAAAATGTCCGTTTACAGCAACAGTCAGTACCGATTCTTTGGAATTGGTTTTTGGAGCTCGTCATCTGGATAAATATTCAGATGGTGAAAAACGCTACATTCCAATATACAACAAAGGTGTTGAAGAAACTCTAGGAGCAGTATATATCCTTGAGAGTGATACGAGTGTAGTTTATCAGTATAATCCTGCAAAAGGACCAGTTTATGTCTATGTTCAAAATGATGCAGCTGATGCCCTGCAAAATAGCATTGATTATTTAAAGAATTATGAATATGCTTGTAATGAACAATTGGCCTCAAAACTTATTGCCCATTTAGTGGATAAGCAGATAAAGGATAGTAAGAGTGTCAAGTTTTCAGAGGAACAAAAAATTAAATCTCTCATCAACAGATTAGAGAAGAATAAAAATGATCTGGGCTGTTGGGGTTGGTGGAATAAATCAGAAATCAATCCCTGGATGACCGCCTATGTAATCAACAGCTTACTCTATGCACAAAATCAAGGATTTGAAATCAAGAGTTTAGCAGATAGCAAAAAGAATTTATTAAAGGATTTCAGGAATTACACAATTTCCAACCAATTATTTATTTTAAAAACATTGTCTGATTATTCCATAGAAATTGATTTTCAACAATATATTTCCTTGTTATCAAATGATGAGAAGAGTCTGCTTGACCAGCTGATGCTACAAAATCTGAAATCAAATTTAAAACTACCCACTAATGCCGATTTGATATTTGATAATATGCAGCAAAATCAAATGGGAAGTGTTTTCATTTCATCTAAGGAAAGTACATATCAGAGTAATTCCTATTACCTAAGCCTGTTGGCTTATCAAAGTTTGAAGAACACTGGAGATTCCAATGAATTATTATCAAAAATGAGCAATTATTTTCTTGAAAATGTAACCAATAGCGGCTGGACTAATACCTATCAAACAGCAATGATATTAAAAACCCTTGTTCCCGACATTCTTCAAAATTCAACATTGGGAATGAAGAGTAGTATTGTCATTAAGGAAATTAGTTCGGAAGCTATCGAAAGCGTGCCCATACAGCAGGAAATTGAATTTGGCCATGGTGAAATTCATATAGAAAAATCAGGAAATTTGCCCATTTATGCTAGTTTTTACCAGAAATCGTGGAACATTAATCCATTAAGAATTGAGAAAGATTTTAAGATAATAAGCCATTTCAAAAAAGATTTTGAGCAAATAGATTTCCTGAAAGCTGGTGAATTAGCACTGCTTGAGGTTCAGATTGAAAGCTCCAATGAATCAGATTATGTAATCATAGAAGTCCCGATTCCTGCTGGCTGTTCATATAATAAAACCAATGATACCAGGAATCCCAACGAAGTTCATAGGGAATATTATAAACACAAAGTGGTTATTTTCTGTGAAAAACTACCTATTGGAAAACATAGGTTTGAAATAAATCTGCAGCCACGATATAGTGGTACTTATACGCTAAATCCAGCAAAAGCTGAGCTTATGTATTTTCCAACTATTTTTGGTCGGGAGGAGATGAAGGAGGTGGAGATTAGGTAGTGCTAGGAAATAAAGTCAAAAAAAAATTAAAGAAAGCACCAAAAAGCAATTTTCAAAAAACAAATAAACCCCAAACATCAATAATCAAATTTTAAAACATCGAAGAAATTTTTTGATCATTGTATTTTAGAAATTGGAATTTATTATTTGAGATTTAATAAATCAATTTTAGACACTTATTCGTGCAAATCTTTTTGCATTAATCCCTTATATTTGACTCTTTGTCAAGTATTCGTTTAGTTTAAGGAGTTTTGAAAAAAAGGCTGTTAATCATATTAGCATTGGGCTGTTTTATCATGTCCCAAACCTATTCTCAGGTGTTGCCGTCATTTGGTAATTCCAGAACAGGAACTGCTGGCTTGCAGTTTTTAAAGATTGCTCCTGATGCCAGATCAGCTTCACTTTCGGGTAGTTATACTGCTCTTTGTGATGATGTCTCGGCAGTATTTTGGAATCCTGCAGCACTAACTCAATTGGATAGCAATCGCTATCATTTTCAATTCGGACATACGTCCTATTTTGCAGGTGTAGAAATGAATTACGCTGGCTTGGCCTGGTCAAAGTCCAGACTGAATTATTGGGCATTTAGCGTCATCAATCTGACTTCTGGGGAAATGCCCATGACAACCGAATATCAGCCCTTAGGAAATGGTTTGAGTTTCTCGGCTTCCAATTTATTAATGGCTTTATCTTTTGCCAAAGTTTTATCTGATAATTTTAGTTTCGGTATAAGCGGTAAATACGTTTATGAGGATATTGCAGGAATAAAAATGCACAATGGAATATTCGATTTAGGTTTTGTATATAATATTGGGATTGTTCGCACCACCAAATTTGCTGTTGGCATTTCCAACTTTGGATTCAATGTAAGTCCAAATGGTGAAGTAACATTAACCACCCAAAACGGGGAAGAAACAATATCAAACTTTGAAAGTGTAAGCGTTCCTTCTATTTTTAAAATGGGAATTGCATCCAATGTATATGAGAAAAATAATCATGCATTAACTCTGACAGCCCAACTAACACATCCCACCGATAATAATGAGCGAATTGGTTTTGGTGTTGAATATAGTTTGAAAAGACTCTTATATTTGCGGAGTGGCTATGAGTTTGGTGCCGATCAGAACGGATGGCCTTCTGCAGGTATTGGCATTTATTTACAACGCTATTTTGGTAATCTTAAGTTTGATTACAGTTTTAATAACAAAGATTTATTGGGAAGTATTCACCGACTTACAGTTGGTTTTTCATTGAAGTAAAATCATAATGAAGCATATAGTCACATACATCATCCTTTTTAGCCTTACACTTACTTTCTCATCTTGTGAGTTTATGTTTGGAACCAAAAAGAATAGTGAAGTTGATGATATTTTTATTCAAGGGAATATCGATCCAAATTTGGCTCCAAGTGATGTAGGTTATGTACCCATTCTTCCTATTTGGGATGATTTTCAAAACCCGGTGGATGTTTTTGTTGGCTATGATGAAATGGTTTATGTGGTTGATGATAATGGCCTTCATATTTTGGATTTAAAAGGTCAATTACACAGAACAATTAAGATTCCCGGTGCTACTGAAGTAATTCAGGACAGACGAATTCACACCTATGTGATAGGCAAAGCTAAAGTGGATGTTTTTGGACAAGAAGAAGAACTAACAGCTGTTTATCATTTGAAAAATACGGCAACACTTAATGGTCCTGACTTTGTGGATACACTCATTCACCCATTTTGTGATGCATCCAGAAAAATAATTCCATTCAGAAGTGAAGATCGGATTGTAGAATTTACTGGTTTGGCTGTATTAGCTGATAATACGCTTTATGTTTCTCGAAAAGGTTCATTATATGATCCAGCTTCCTCTGCACGTCCAGACAATACAGTATTGTTTTTTGATGAGGAAGGAAAAAACATTTCCTATGCAAAAGGCCTGAATCCCGTAACGCCCAATTTGAAATCATCAATAGGTATTTCATCGATTGCTTCTTTTGTTGGTCCGCCACAAAAACTGTACGGTGTTTCAACTTCTCCCGATTTTATTATATGTCAGGCAGATCAAGATAAAACCATTGAGTTTAGAGTGTTGTGGATTCGTGAATATAGTGATCCTGATGCTGGAATTAATTATGCTGAAAATTCGGAACTATTGGTCATGGATCCTAACAAAGCAAATGGATTTTTATATGAAGCCAATAAATTCAAAAATCCTCAGGATGTATGTGTAGCACCAGATCAAACAGGCTATATTTTTGTGGTTGATAGCGAAACAGATCGTTTTTATCAGTTTACAAGCAAAGGATTAGAAGGTGTTCCGCCACCACCAAATACGAGTTATGTGAAAAATATCAAAGTTTCTTTTGGAGAAGAAGGAGCTGGTTTATTTCAGTTTGATGACCCTATGGGTGTATGTTATTTTAAGAAGATGATATACATCGCTGATAAAAACAACAATAGGGTAGTTCGTTATCGTTTGAATACAGATTTGGAATAAAAAAATCAATAATGCATGCTGGTAAAACTGTATTTCTTTTCACTTTCTTTCTAATTTCATATTTTACATTATTATCTCAAATTACTGAAGATGAGTTCTATAATATCATAGATAGCTCTCAGCAAGTTTGTAGTTGGAGAACATGTGTTTCGGATACTAATTTTGAGATACAATCAGATACGGTTTTGTTTAAAAGATTTGAAGCCTATAAACCTGAGTTAGTTTATAAAGAAGGTAGTTGTTGTTATATGATTGTTTGGCATATTGGTATTGGAACAAAAACCAAATCACTTTTAACGGATTATTCTATAAGATGTTCCGAATGGTCTGAAGCAAATATTTTGAATAATGAAAAATTGGAGTTTCTTGAAATCGATGGAGTAAACTATATTTATATTTTCTGGAATGGTGAAATTAATCAAAAATATCAAGTTCTATCATATATAAGCAGAGCCGAATCGAAACTTGATTTTGACAAACTTTTATTGCTTAGAATTAAATACTGATTTATTAAAATTAGATGAGTGGGAACTGCTTAAAGCAATCGATCATTCACTGTCTTCTTCTTCACAAACTCAGATGGGCTAATTGTGACAGAAAACATATGAGAGCCTCCGGCTACATGATAAATGCTATTTCCATAACTGAGATAGAATTTCTTTATTTTTAAGCCAAAACCCCAACTATAACCAACCATTCCCGGTCGATCAGCAATCTTTAATTCGCTTCTTCGCTGGTGATTATATCCCAAACGAACATGGAAGTTTTCAGAAAGCACAAACTCTCCGGCAAACACAAAATGTCTGAATACTTTTTCAGAAAAACTTGTTGTTAATGTTTGCTCCTCAGTGTCATCAAAACTTCTAATAATCTGCTGGTTGGGATCAACATAGGAAAAATCCAGTTTGTTGAGGTGATGTGCAATCATGATAAAACGCAAGGGCATATGCTCAAATTTTTTCGACATGCCTATTTGCACATTAAGTGGCGGTGGTTCCTGATTTCTTGAGCTATAAGGTTTAAACTGAAATCCTAAATTTGATATCGATAAGCTACTTGCAAATAATTTATCATCTGAATGATACGACATTGCATAATCAGAAGCGAGCCCGAAGGATGTATATTTTTCAAAAGTTGAGTAAATCAATTTCAGGCCAACACCAGCAGTCCAGTTGTCATTAATGGCTTTGCCGGCAGCCACATTCAGGGCATATTCGCCAGCACTAAATTGTCCCAGAATTGTCCCAAATTCATCTGCTTCAATAAAATCGCCATAATTAATATACCGAATACTCGCTAAGCCGATAATTCCATTTTCAAATGATTTTGCATACGCCAGATTGCCAAAATTTACATCAGTCAGGTAATTCGAAAAAGTGGCATTAAATCTTCCTGACATTTCCTCATTAAGTAAAGAAGGGTTGGTGGTTGCCAGACTTAGGTCTTTGTCATAAATTGGAAGCATATTGTGCCCCAATGCTGAAGCACGAGCTGAAATTGGTAGCTCCAAAAATGCATAGGTATATCGACCTCCTAATTGGGCAAAAACACTTTGTGAGATTAGGATGAACAGGAATAATATGTATCCAAATTTTTTATGCATACAAAAGCTTTATAAGTACAAACGTTATTTTTAATTATTATTTTCTTCAGTCGCAATTATTTTCAAAATCATACCCTCATTCCATAATAAGGAATTGTAATTTTGAACTTCGAAATTACGAAAAATTCAATCGATTGGCCGGTATATACATTCATATCCCATTTTGCAGAACTGCCTGTGATTATTGCAACTTTCATTTTTCAACTTCATTAAAAAGAAAAGGCGAATTAGTTAAAGCAATGCAGCAGGAATTAGCTTTGAGAAAAGATTATTTGAATGCTGAGCAGATCGATAGTATTTATTTTGGAGGAGGTAGCCCTTCGGTGCTTGATGTGAGCGAAATACAAGCTTTACTTCACGATATCAACCTTCATTATGATGTGATTGATAATGCAGAAATAAGTCTGGAAGCAAATCCAGATGATTTGAGTTTAGAAAAACTAAGTGGATTAAGAGAAATTGGTGTAAACAGGTTAAGTATAGGAATCCAATCATTTTTG